>DATIGH010000245.1:0-9947 GCA_035454845.1 Nitrospira sp. | reverse complement strand
TAGGGGGCATGGAACCCCGCCATGGTCTTGGACTTGACGATGATGTCTTTGAGGATCTTGTTGAGCGCGTGGCCGATGTGAATGCGGCCGTTAGCATAGGGGGGGCCGTCGTGCAGCAGGTAGCGGGGCCGGCCCTTGCCGACCTCTTGTATGCGCGTATAGAGACCGACCTTGTCCCACCAGGCGAGCAGCTCCGGCTCCCGTTGAGGCAGATTGGCCTTCATCGGGAAATCGGTTTTGGGGAGGTTTAGCGTCGACTTATAGTCCATGCTTGCACAGCAGCACAGCTGTCAGCCTTCAGCAGTCAGTGCATATCGGAAAGATGAGAGGAGGCTTCGGGCGCAGCCGGACAGAAATATACCGGAATGGAGGTGGAAGGCACCAGTCTTTTTCGATGAGAGCTGATAGCTGAACGCTTCAGGCTTACAGCATTTAGCTCACCGACATCATGCGATCCAATGCGATTCTCGCCCAGCGCTTCTCATCCTCGGGCACAATGATGTGATTGACCACATGGCCGTCCGCGAGATTTTCCATCGCCCAGCACAGATGAGCGGCATCGATTCGGAACATGGTGGCGCATTGGCACACGGTCGACGAAAGAAAGAAGACTTTTTTGTCGATCAAGTCTCGCTTCAAGCGATTTACTAGATTCAGTTCGGTCCCTACCGCCCATACAGAGCCCGCCGGTGCAGCCGTCACCGTCTTGATGATGAACTCCGTGGACCCTACAAGATCCGCCTTATTGACGACGTCCTCATGGCATTCGGGATGCACGATCACCTTGCCGTCCGGATACTGCTTCCTAAAATGGTCCACATGTACCGCTTGAAACATCTGATGCACGCTGCAGTGGCCTTTCCAGAGGATCAGTTTCGCTCGCCGGATCGCTTCCCGCGTGTTGCCCCCGTTGGGCTGAAACGGATCCCAGACGATCATCTGTTCGCGAGGCACACCCATCTTGTTGGCGGTATTGCGTCCGAGGTGTTCGTCGGGGAAAAAGAGAATTTTTTCTCGGCGGGCCCAACACCATTCGATGACGGCTCTGGCGTTGGACGAGGTGCACGTGATGCCTCCGTGCTCGCCGCAGAAAGCCTTCAGCACAGCTGCAGAATTCACATAGACCGCGGGCATCACGGTCTCTTCGACGGGAAGGATGCGATCGAGCGTCTCCCAGCACTGATCGACCTGTTCGATGGCCGCCATATCGGCCATTGAGCAGCCGGCCGCCATGTCCGGGAGTATGACCGTCTGGCGGCTACGGCTCAGGATGTCGGCGGTTTCGGCCATGAAGTGGACACCGCAGAACACGACGTACGGGCGGTCGGACCGTTCGGCGGCGAGCTTCGACAACAGAAGCGAATCACCGCGGAAATCCGCATGCTCGATGACTTCATCTCGCTGATAGTTGTGCCCGAGCACCATCACCTGAGGGCCGAGAGCCCGCTTCGCGGATGTGATGCGGTCAAACAGCTCCTCGTCCGACATGGTCTGGTAGTCGGCAATAGGTCTTGGTAGTGTCGAAACGCTGTTCATTGAACTCCTCAGGATAACTCTGTAGAGGTCATTGTACGCTACGGATCCTTAACCAATCAATGAAACCGGCACCGCGCAGAAGACCTTGACCTGTTAGACCATTCGGCGCCAAGTAGACCTAGGGCTATTAACCCGTTGACTTCATAGAAAGGCTGGCGATACCATCGGACTCCAGAGCTAGGGGCGCCACAAGGCTGAGAATCCGAGCGATCGGATGACCCTTGGAACCTGACCTGGGTAATGCCAGCGTAGGGAAGCGGATCAACCGTTGATGCCGGACTCAGCCGCACCCTCGCCTGTGGGGTGCGGCTTTTTTCTTGCCCCGCACCGCAATTGTTCACGATCCGATGAAAGGATCCTCCATGACGACCAACAGCCATCAAACCACTGCTCCAGGTATTACCGCTCAACCCTTCCCCGCCTCCCGCAAAATCTTCCTGGAAGGCAGGCTGGCTGGCGTGCGGGTACCGATGCGCGAAATTGCCCTCACGCCCACGAAATCGGTCAATGGCGGACCCGCCATTCCCAACAACCCGATTGTGGTGTATGACACCTCGGGGCCATACACGGATCCCTCTGTCAATATCGACTTGCGCACCGGGCTCCCAGCCCTCAGGCGTGACTGGATTCTTTCACGCGGCGACGTCGCCCAACTCTCCGATGTCACTTCGGATTATGGGCGTTTGCGCGCGGCAGACCCAAAGCTTTCCCATCTCCGTTTTCACCATATTCGTAAACCGCTTCGTGCGAAAGCCGGATGCAACGTCACGCAGTTGCATTACGCTCGCCGGGGCATGGTGACGCCAGAAATGGAATTCATTGCCATTCGTGAAAATCAGTCGCGAGAAATCGCGCACGAGCTGGCATCGCGCAACGGTCATGGTGGAGGCGTCGCGCAGCATCCGGGACAGCCGTGGGGTGCGAACATCCCAACCTCCATCACACCGGAGTTTGTGAGAGACGAAGTCGCCAGAGGCCGCGCGATCATTCCCGCCAACATTAATCATCCGGAAACGGAGCCGATGATCATCGGCCGCAATTTCCTGGTGAAGATCAATTCCAATATCGGGAACTCTGCTGTCAGCTCCTCTATTGAAGAGGAGGTCGAAAAGATGATCTGGTCGACGCGTTGGGGCGCCGATACCGTCATGGACCTCTCCACCGGCAAGAATATCCATGAGACTCGGGAATGGATCATCCGCAATTCGCCGGTACCGATCGGCACAGTTCCGATCTATCAGGCGCTCGAAAAAGTCGGCGGGAAGGCCGAAGATCTCACATGGGACATCTACAGGGATACCTTGATCGAGCAGGCCGAGCAGGGCGTCGATTATTTTACGATTCATGCGGGCGTTCGGCTGGCCTATGTGCCCCTGACGGCCAACCGCATGACCGGCATTGTCTCACGCGGAGGATCGATCCACGCCAAGTGGTGTCTGGCGCACCATCAGGAAAACTTTGCCTACACCCACTTCCATGAAATTTGCGAAATTATGAAAGCCTACGACGTATCCTTCAGCCTGGGGGACGGCCTGCGGCCCGGGTCGATCGCCGATGCCAACGATGAAGCCCAGTTCGCCGAACTCGAAACGCTCGGAGAGCTGACGAAGATTGCATGGGCGCACGAGGTCCAGGTCATGATCGAGGGTCCCGGCCATGTGCCGATGCACATGATCAAGGTCAATATGGAAAAACAACTCAAGGAATGCCACGAAGCCCCCTTTTACACCCTCGGGCCGCTGACCACGGATATTGCTCCTGGTTACGACCACATCACGTCAGGAATCGGAGCCGCGATGATCGGATGGTACGGATGCGCCATGCTCTGTTACGTCACTCCCAAGGAGCATCTCGGTCTCCCGGACCGCGAAGACGTCAAGGCCGGCGTGATTACCTACAAGATTGCTGCCCATGCCGCGGACCTCGCCAAGGGCCACCCCGGAGCCCAGATACGAGACAATGCGCTCTCGAAAGCGCGGTTTGAATTCCGCTGGGAGGACCAGTTCAACCTGTCACTGGATCCCGATACGGCGAAGGATTTTCACGATGAAACGCTTCCCGACAACGCCGCGAAGGTCTCCCATTTCTGCAGCATGTGCGGTCCACACTTCTGCTCGATGAAAATTACTCAGGACGTGCGCGAGTATGCGGCCCGTATGCAGGTCAGCGAGCAGCAGGCCATCGAGATCGGGATGAAAGAAAAAGCTGAAGAGTTCAAAAAGGCGGGAGCAGAGATCTATTTATAATAGCTGTCAGCAGTCAGCCATCAGCGGTCAGCGTCAAGCCGAAAGCGGATAGCTGAGAGCCTCTCAGCAAGGACATCCATATGCCTAAACCCAAACCGGCCCCATTACGCGAGCGCGATATCACGAGGCAGATCGCGCGCGAATACTACAAAGAATTTGACCAGCTCATCGAAAGCGACGTCATCATCGTCGGCGCTGGTCCGTCCGGCCTCATTTGCGCGCACGACTTGGCCGACATGGGTTTCCGCACGTTGATCGTCGAGCAGAGCTTGGCACTCGGCGGAGGGTTCTGGCACGGCGGCTACCTGATGAACAAGGCCACCATCTGCGCGCCGGCACAGAAAATTCTCGAGGAAATCGGCGTTCCATGCAAGAAAGTGAAAGACTGCGAGGGCATGTATATTGTGGATCCGCCCCATGCCACCGGTGCCCTCATTGCGGCCGCCTACTCCGCCGGCGCCAAGGTGCTCAATCTCACAAGGGTCGTCGATCTGATCCTTCGTCGCGAAGGGGTCCTCGAAGGCGTAGTGGTCAACAACACGACAGCTGAGATGGCCGGCCATGATATCATTCATGTGGATCCTATTGCGCTGGAGAGCAAGATCGTCGTCGATGCCACGGGACACGACGCCGTGGTCGTCAATCTTCTGCATCGGCGAAACCTCTACACCGAAGTGCCTGGCAACGGCGCCATGTGGGTGTCTCGTTCCGAGGAAGATGTCATAGATCACACCGGCGAGGTGTATCCCAGCTGCTTTGTGATCGGCCTGGCCGTTGCCGCCGTGCATGGAACGCCGCGCATGGGACCGGCCTTCGGATCCATGCTTTTGTCGGGCCGGTATGGAGCGGATCTGATCAAGAAGAAACTGAAGCAAGAATAAACCAGAAAAGCGTATGGCTTATTGCGTATAGCACAGGCGATCCACTCATGTCCTCGTTACTGCCATAGGCCATACGCTATTCGCTCTTTTATCGCCATGGATGTCCAGGATTTTCTCATACAAGGCGAAGGCCGCGAGGAAGACAAGCGAGAAGCATGGGAACTCTTCCAAAAGGCCTATCAACAGCAAATGAAAGGCGAATTGGAGGAGGCCGTCTCGTTGTACCGGCAATCACTCGCGGCGCATCCGACCGCTGAAGCTCACACATTTCTGGGCTGGACCTATAGTTTCATGGGTCGGCTCAACGATGCGATCGAAGAATGTCAGCGGGCGATTGCGCTCGATCCCGAGTTCGGTAACCCTTATAACGATATCGGCGCATACCTGATTGAAAAGGGCGAACTCGACGAAGCGATTCCGTGGTTTCAGAAGGCGATGACCGCTAAGCGATATGAAAGCCCGGCATTTCCTCATTTGAACCTCGGAAGGGTCTACGAGAAAAAGGGAAATTGGACGGAAGCCATTGCTTCCTATAAGCAAGCGTTGGCGCTGAATCCAGACTATGTTTTGGCAAAGCGCTCTCTTGGCCGTCTGGTCAGCATGTTGAACTGAATTGGTCTGTTTGGTCTGTCTAGTCTATCTGGTCTATTTCGTCACACGAGGATCACGGAGGGGACCATGACTTCTCACGAAAGAGACAAGACAGACCAGAAGACGATCCTCGTTGCCGTCACGGACATTTTTTTTTACACCAAGGTCCGTGATGCCCTGCTGCCGCGCGGCTACACCCTCGAGCGGGCGCGCGCTCAGGACGAGATTGCCGTGAAGGCCTCGACGGCCCATCCCGCCGCGGTCATTCTCAATATGAACGATGATACGTTGAACGCCTTCCGAGCCTTGGAGACGCTTCGGGACGATCCGCGATTCCGCGGCCTGCCGATCCTGGCGTTTGCGAACCATGAGGAAGTCGAGACCTGGAATCGAGCCAAGTCCATGGGCGTCACGAGGATCGTGTCCCGCAACGAGTTCTCGGCGCGCACGAGAGACCTGGTAGAAGAAATCATCGCGACCGCTGTCGGAAATCAGCACTCAGCAGTCAGCCCTCAGCCGGACGCTGAACGCTGACAGCCATTTGCGAGTCTTAAATGAAACAGTCCCGCCTTCATGACCACCACGCCACGCTGAACGCCGCCTTCGAGGAGGTGACCGATTGGGCGGTACCAGCTCATTATGGGGACATGGCCCGCGAATATCGGGCCGTTCGCGAAGCCGTCGGGATCGCCGACCTTTCGCATCGCGGCAAACTCCGCGTCACGGGTGAGGATGGGGTGAAGTGGCTCCAAAGCGTCATCAGCAACGATATCCTTCCCCTGCGGCCGGGACAGGGGCGCTACTCCAGCTTCCTTTCCCACAAGGGGAAAATGCTGACCTATTTCCGCTGCTACATGCAGGCCGATGCCGTCATGCTGGAGGACGCGGGAGAAATCGGCGATCAGACATACCTCGCGCTGAAGAAATTTCTTTTGTATGGAACTAAGGCAAAAATGGAGAACTGCCGTGAAAGCTGGGCCCTATTGTTGATCAGCGGCCCGAAGGCGGCGGCGGTTTTGAACGCGGCCTTCGGCACGGGCGTCGACGACCTCAAGCCCGTTAACTTTATCTCCGCGGCAATCGGCGGCCAAAGCGCCCTCGTCATTCGAACTGAGGAAACCGGCGAACACGATTTCGAGATCTTGATCCCCTCTGATGGCGTCGTCAGGGCGTGGGAACAGCTCGTTGAGGCTGGTGCGGCTTACGGGGTGACACCCTTCGGCAGCCAGGCCCGTGAAGCGCTTCGAATCGAGGCCGGCATTCCCAAAGCGGGATCGGAGCTCACAGAAGAAATCGTCCCCCCGGAGGCTAACCTGGAAGGAAAAGCGTTCAGTCTGACGAAAGGCTGCTATCCGGGGCAAGAAGTAGTCGCGCGCATGGATACCTACGGCACCATACGCCGTCACTTAGTAGGGCTCATCCTCAAGGATTCCACGGTCCCGCAGAAAGGCGCTAAGTTGTTCAGCGGAGATCGCGAAGTGGGCTGGGTCAGCAGCGCCGTCAAATCTCCAAAGCTCGGCCAATGCATCGCGCTCGGCTTCCCTCTACGTGACTTCAGCAAACCCGGCACCGAACTAAGCATCGATGTCGAGGGACATCGGCTTCCAGCCACCGTGCACGCACTTCCGTTTTAACACCCGCCTCGAAGACTCTCAGCGAATGTTTCCTACCGTTCCGGGTTGCGGGCTGCCGTTACCGCCGAGGCGAACTTCAGCACGCTGGCACGTTCCTCGTCGACCAGGCCGAGCAACAAATGGGCTTCTTCTCCATGCATGAGGCGCAAACTCAGGAACGGTTCTTCCCGCCGTTTTTCCTTGTTGTCCCACATCGCGTCGATCACCTGTACCTTGTCGAGTTGAGCGACCGAAACAACGTCGTACCGAAAATAGGAATCTCCGATCACCATGTCGAACAACACGTTGCCTGCGGTCAACAACAGCACGTTGAACCGGCCCTGCTCCTCATAGCCCTCCGGCAGGAACCTGTTGATGTGGCACAGGGCCACCTTGCGGTCGGCCAAGGCGGCGCGAATCTTTTCCCGCAACGCCGGATAATCGATCTGCAGGGCCTTCTCGTCGGGACTCGTCGCCGCGATGGACGCAGCCTGCGTCTTCTCAAAGATTTCTTCCGCCGACATCAACCCTGCCATGACATTACTCCTTCATTGAGGTGACTGATGGTGTTGTTTCGACCGGATGGCTCGCGCCACACCGATGAGGCCTAACCCGGCCCATGCAAACTCTAACAGAATGAACCCTGCGCGTTGATCGACGATGGCGACCACCCCCAGCATCAGAGAACCGACGATATTCAGCGCCAGGTATCCGGCATGAAGTTCCCGCCAGATTCCCCCCTGATTGAGTCCATAGGCCGCCAGGACCATCAACGCCCCGATGACTGACATGACTTGCAGCAGCATGCAGAACGTCCCTTTTGAAACAGACTGATGTCACGCAACCCACCCGCCCGTGTTGGCGACGCCGGGGTATCTTCGTTCACATGCATTGAAGTGATGCAAGACGATGCCGAGAGGCCCTTCAGCATCCGGCGAAAGACGTACCGTACCCGGTGAATCACCAAGAATGCAAGAGGCGGCCGCCGCGCTTATCCCCTTCTTGCGGGAACCCGATAAGAGAACCGCATCTTCCCGGCCGCGTCAATAATGGACACAGCGAACGCTTCTTTGGTGACGCGAACCAGACCGAAGTTGTCATAGCCTCCTTCGTTGATCAACGTGTTCGGATGCAAGAAAGGACTCGGAGACGTCAGATGCCCGGGTCTCGCCGACAAGGGTCCGCTGACGAACTCGTAAAAATCGGCCACTCCATCCTGGTTGGGATCATAGATATTGGCTTGAACCCAATGGATGTCGCCTGCGAGGAAGACCACATTAGCGACCTGTTTCTCGAGCAGGGCATCGACAATCACCTGCCGCTCCCGCTCGAAGCCCGTGCCGTCCATCCCACCGGCCCAGCCATCGTTGCCGGGCACGGCGAACGTGCCTCCCTTCGGGACGGACAATGGCACACTCGTCACAATGACTTTCCAGGTCGCCGTGGAAGCCGTCATCCCATCCAGCAGCCACTGAAGTTGAGCGGCACCTAGCATCGTCTTCGCGGGACCATCGGGATCGGCGTTGCGGCTGCGGTATTGCCTGGTGTCGAGCAGAAAGAGTTCCAGATCCGCCCCATAGCGAATGTTTCGATACATTCGGTGCGGGTCCGTGAGGTCGGTATGAATCGGCCAGTATTCGCGAAACGCCTGCCGACCAGCCGTCATTTGCACCTCGAATGGTCCCGCAAAGTTGTTCTTCACTTCATGATCATCCCACACGACGTAGACGGGTACCGTGTTCAGGAACTGTCTCAGCGCCACGGCCCCCCGCTGATAATGATGCTTCCTACGATATTCCTCCAACGTCGTCGCGATGAAATTTGCACCCGGTTCGTTGGGCGGTGTCAGGCACGGATGGTCGCTATAAATCGTATCACCGAGGAAAATAAAGAAGTCCGGCTTCTGCTCGCGAATCGTGTCGAAAATTGGATACCCCGCTTCACCTTGCCTGCAACGATCCAGTCCACCCAAGTCCCCACTCCAGGCGAACACCACCGGTACGGAGGCGGAAGGATCCGGCAGGCTCGTAAATTCCCCCTGCGCTGCCACATGTGGCCGGGAGTCCTCGCTTCTTTGATTCGGATCACTCACCAGGATGTGGTATCGATACCGCGTCGCCGGCAACAGATTGTCGAACGACACCATCAATGTGAAATCCGTCTTCGGGCTGGTGACCATTGGCGGCGTCCGGGCTGCGGCGGTCTTGACTGATCCCATCGCCGAGATCCTTCGCCATGCTTCGATGGACGCCCATTCGACTTGGATCTGTCTTGCCCCGTCGGTCTTGAGCCAGAGCTCGGCGGAATGACTGGTGATGTCGCCCACGACCGTCCCGTCAGGCAAACTGGGCTTGTCGAATTCACTCTGATCAGTGAATGGACTCCCAGGCGGCAGCTCTTCCCTCGACGGCGAGACGCAGCCGAAAAAGACAATGGCCGCGACGCCCGTCAGGACAAGAAGGATGGATGGTCTCCTCGCCTCTCTCACGGTTGAAAATCAGATCGAGGGTCCTGCATACTGCCCCCAAGGGAGCCACTGTCATGAACGATCTCAGTTGTATGATCCAAGGATGTCAGGGGAGGGTCTATTCGCCCGCTGGCACGCAGCACGTCTGCAAAGAGCATTTTTTAAGCTTCCTGACCTGGCGCCGGCGTAAGGGCCCACAGATGTTCACTCACTACGCCGGTCTCACCATGGAGCAACGGGACTCCATCGCCGCTGAATGGTCCAAAACGGTGTCCGTCGTCGAAGCGCCCACCGGCCCGGCACCACAGTCCTAAGACCGGCTCTCACACCTGTTCTCTCGGATGAACACTTGCCCGGCCGCCTCACCATCTCGGCGGCGTGAACAAACGTGAGGCTCGTTATTCCTCGCCTCGTTCACCCCATCACGGGGCTGCCGTGGTGGTGGATCATCAACCACTCATCGCCAATGCGCTCAAAGAGATTCGTGGCGAGCACGCGGGCCTGCTGCGGTTCATCGGATTGCTGGCTGGTAATGTTCTCGATGCAGATCACCCAGGCCATGTCGCCCGCGACCTGAACGATGGATTCTGTCAATTCAAACTTCATCGAAAAC
>DATIGH010000244.1:0-12672 GCA_035454845.1 Nitrospira sp. | reverse complement strand
GTCGGGGAGACGGCGGAATCGACGGCAGGACAACGCGGTGATGCAGGCCGTGCAGAGCAACACCAGGCCGATGCCGAGCAGACTCACGTGCGGCCCCATGGTATCGGCAGCCCATCCAAACCCCGCCATGCCTGCCATGGCTGAAGCCATCGATCCGGTGCTGAACGTCGTGAAGACGCGGCCAAGGAGTGGCGCAGGCGTGACTTCCTGCAACACGCCCCATACGATCGGCATGAAGAGCGCCGTACTGCCGCCGATCACGAGGATCAAGGCTCCGGCTATGAGCGGCGCCGTCAGCATGCTCAGACCGCACATCGCGAGGCCGCCCACGGCCATCGACCGGAAGATCAGCGTGAACCGTCCGTGCAAGTCACCTTGTGTCAAGGAGGCCAGCCATGTAGAAGTCGCGATCATCCCCGCGCCCAACGCTGACCACAAGGCTCCCACCTCTAAAGCACCTGCGCTCAAATTCTGCTCGGCAAATACCGGCAACATGAAGGCAAAGGCGCTTGCCGCCAGGCTGAAGAGCGCGGCGGTCACCATCAGCACGAGGACCGTCTGCTGCACGTAGACAAAGCGGATGCCGGCCAATAGCTCCTGCGTCCATGTGGTATTTCTTTTTTCCCGCGCATCCGTTTCCAGCGGCCGCATTCGCATGCCGATCAGGCAAAGGGCGGAAATGAAAAACGTCGCCGCATCCACATACAGCACATTCTGGGATCCGATCAGAGCAATGCCGATGCCGGCGATGAGCGGGCCGATCAGAAGCCCCGTGTTGGTCGTAGTTTGCAAGAGCGCATTCGCAGCCGTGAATTGATCCCGACGCACCAGCTGTGGAACGGAGGCCGACAGAGCGGGACCGAAAATGGTCGATACCACTGCCAGGAAAAATACGGCGACATAGAGGCGCTCGAGCGTAAGCTGGTCGAAGGCATAAAGCAGCGGGATCAAAAGGACCAGTATGCTGCGCACGATGTCCACCCAGACCATGACGGTTTTCTTATTCGCTCGGTCCAAGTAGACTCCGATCAGCGGGCTGAGAAGAAGCGGCGGAATCGTCTGCAAGAGTCCGATCATCACCATCTTCATCGCGGAGCCGGTCAGTTGATAGACAAACCATAGGAGGGCAACTCGATTCAGGCTGTCGCCGATCTGGGACGTCATCTGCCCCCAGAACAGCAGGCTGAAGTCCCGTCCCTTGAGGAGTTGTAGTCCGGGCATACGGAAAAGATTTTTTTCCTTTTGCTCCGGCCGATCGGCGGTCTGGCTCGTCATGCTCTTACCTTGATCCATTGATTCAATCAGCGCTTCACATGTGTTATGCACGCATCTTGCCAAGAATCCTCACCGCATGTCGATCTGTGATTTCGCCAGCCCCAAAAATCGTCGCGAACCAACTGGTGATAAATACGAAGGTTTTCCGCATCGGAATGAACAATCTCAACATAAGGCGAAACCCCGATAAATCAAGACTAGGGTAACACCTGGCTCTTGAGCCCTTCACATTTAACAAGGTCATAGCATACATGAAGAGAACTTCATGCCTCGGGGGCTCCCTAGAGGGGGTCCTAGACCTGGCCTCGAACGAGCGGAGGTTCCCGCTTCGGAGGCCGGTCTGAACCATGGTCGAGAAACCGCCAGGCTGACAGGCCGGTGAAGCCCATGACGAGCCCGATCATGACCACGGCCGTAGGTACGCCGAACTCTCCGGTGATCCACCCGAAAATGGTAATACCGCCCATCGCCGCCGCCATGGCGCCCAGCGTGTAAAAGGCAAGCACTCGTCCGAGCATGTGCTTCGGCGCCACTTCTTGGAGCACGCCCCAAGCGACCGGTGTGAGGACCCCCAGACCAGCGCCCAAGACCATCAGCAGCACGGCCGCTGACGTCGCTTGGTTCGTATTCACGAACGCTAATAGAACCAATCCGCTCACGACGCTGGCAAACGCAATCACCTTGATTCGGCGCTTGATGCTCCAGGCGCTGACGATTGTCAATGCCAGCGACACGCTCAGCAGTCCCACTCCAAGCATCGACCAGAGGTAACCGACCTCCACCGGTCCCAAATCCAGCAGTTTTCGGGCGAAGACCGGAAAGAGCGTCGTGAAGGCGCTTGTTGCGAAGGTGTAGAGCGAGGCCGTGATCGTAAGAAAAATGATGATCCGACGACCTCTGATGACATATCGCAAACCTTCCACCACATCATGCCATGCAGAGGCGATGGGAGAGTGAGACACGAGGCTCAGCATCGGCGGCGGAAAGCGGATGGGGAGGAAGCAGGCGGCCGAAACCACATAGGTCAAGGCGTTAAGGCAAAGCACTTCCTGGGAGCTCAACGCCGCGATGCCTAACCCGCTTAAGGCGGGGCCGAAGATAATGCCCAAGCTGGTCGTCATCTGCAGCAGGGCATTGGCGGAGGTGTACTGCGACGGCACGACCAATGAGGGAATCGCGGCCGTCAGCGCGGGACCAAATACCGCCGTCGCGACGGCATGCAGCGTGACCAAGATGTACAGGGAGGAGACGTTAAAGCTGTCGACCGACATCCAACACGGAATGAGACCGAGGACGACCGCCCGCACCAGATCCGATGTAATCAGCAGCGCTTTTTTGGGGAGACGGTCGACGGCGACGCCGATGAGAGGCGCCAGGACAATCGCAGGAGCGGTTTGCAGAATCCCGATGATGCTGGTTTTCAGCGGCGAGCCGGTGACGGAATACACGAACCAGAGTAGCGCCAGCTTGGAGATGCCGTCCCCGACTTGGGAGACCAGCTGGCCCCACCAGACGTACGCGAAACTCTCGCTGAGCAACCACCGTGACTTGAGATGAAGTTGTCGGTGATGCTGGCGAGAATGCTTCGATAGATCCTTGATGACACGCGTGAGTCGATCCTCCACACACAGTAGGAGGCTCAGATCGAGTCCAGCAGCAGGGAGTAGCGCTCCACTCGACCGACCATAAGCCTCGGACGCAGAGTGTTCTGTTGTTGTCTAGTCCTTGGCGACGAGTTGCACGCCGGCAGTATCAACGGCGCGGACGCCAGGGACTTGCCGCGCGGCCTCGGCCGCTTCAAGTGCGATGACCTGAAAGCGCGTCTTCCCGCTCAAGTACACAATGCCGTTTTCGGATTTGACGTCGAATCCAACGGCTTTCAGCGTTTCGCTTCGCGACAAACGGTCCCGCACGACGTGGGCAATACTTTCATCCTGCTTCTTGGCCAGCTTGTCCTTGAGCGCGGGTGTCACGGTCAATTTGTTGACCACATCTTCGACCCCATTGACTTTCCGTGCAATCTCGGTGACTTTGGCTTTTTCGTCCTCACTGGGAACGGATCCGGTAAGAACGGCCTTTCCTTTGTCCATCTCGACTTCAATTTCGAGGGGAAATAATTGCGGATCGGCCATCAGCGCCAACTTGATGGCGAGGTTCAACGAGGTCACCGGCTTCTTGCCCGGCTCTTCCGGTTTGGCCTCTTCCGCCTTTGCCTTGTCTTCGGTTTTGGCTTTTTCGTCTTTCTTTTCTTCTGCCTTGGCTTTATCGTCCTTTGATTTGTCTTCCGCTTTGGCCTTTTCGTCCTTTGCCTTCTCTTCCGTCTTCGCTTTTTCGTCCTTGGCTTTATCGTCCTTCGGTTTGTCTTCGGCTTTGGCTTTTTCGTCCTTTGCTTTTTCTTCTGTCTTGGCTTTGTCGTCTTTCGCCTTCTCGTCGGCTGTCTTCGCCTTGTCCTCGGTCGCCTGTTTGTCCCCCCCTTGCTTGCCGTTGGTCTCTGACTTGGGGTCACCGTCCTGTTTTTTCTTTGGCTCAACGGTGCGTGGTGGTTCCTTCGCCCGCTCGCCTCCCGTTCCCTCCTCGGCCGCATGGCCGGTGGCGCCCATGAGCGTCAACACCAGCACTCCACAAAGCGGCCATATACTCATAGGGAACCACCCCTTTTCCTTATCGACAGCGTCAACCCAGGTGCATCCTGTTTCGAAACGCATCGGCGGCTCAATCTTCGCCGGTAGGCGGGGCGAAACCTACTAGGGAATTCCCTAGGTGGACAGTCGAAGTGCGCTCTTTTTATGTGGAAGTGCCGTCCAGGGTAATTACTAGTTAGGGAGACTTGCATGCGCTTGGTATCGTGCCTAGACGCGTCCGAAGCCTTCCACGTAGGACACAATGAAGCCGCACCGGGTTCTGGGAATCATTATGGCGGGAGGCAAGGGCGAGCGCCTTCTGCCGCTGACCGAAGTCCGCAGCAAACCTGCCGTACCCTTCGGAGGCAAATATCGCATCATCGATTTCGTTCTCAGCAATTTCGTGAATTCAGACATCACCTCACTCTACGTGCTCGTGCAATACCGCTCGCAATCCTTGATTGAGCATCTCCGCAAGAGCTGGCAACTCGGGGGGCGCCTATCTCACAGCTTCGTGAGCGTCGTGCCGCCGCAAATGCGCGCGAGAGACGGATGGTACGAAGGCACCGCGGATGCCGTCTATCAAAATCTCAATCTGATCGCCGACTGGAAACCTGATGTCATCGCCGTATTCGGGGCAGATCACGTGTACCGAATGGACATCCGACAGATGGTCAGCGACCATCTTGCTCGCGATGCCGATGCCACCGTGGCGGCGCTGCCAGTGCCGGTTGACGCCGCGAGTGGCTTCGGAATCCTCGAGGCTGATAAGAAGGGACGGTTGATGGGGTTCGAGGAAAAGCCGTCTGTGCCCAAACCCATGCCGGGTCGGCCAGGCTATGCACTGTCTTCGATGGGCAATTATTTGTTCAAGGCTGAGGCGCTGGTTCCACTACTGGAGCGCGATGCTTCCCGTCCCGGCACGCACGACTTCGGCCGCAATATCGTGCCAGAATTGCTGCAGGATCACCGCGTGTACATCTATAACCTCGAGAACAATCAAATCCCGGGATTGAGCGATTATGAGGAGCGTGGGTACTGGCGCGACGTCGGCACGCTTGAAGCCTACTGGCAGGCCAACATGGATCTGTTGGGTGAGAGGCCTTTGTTCGATTTACGTAACCAGTCATGGCCTATTTTCTCGAGTGAGTCGGAACGGCCGATGGCGACCCTGGTGCGGACCCGTGTCGACGACTCGATGATCGGGGAAGGCGCGCTGTGTGTCGACGCCGATATCAGAAAATCGGTCATCGGCAGGGGGGTGCGCATCGACCGGGGAGCACACCTTGAGGAGTGTGTCATTCTCGACGACGTTCATATCGGGGCACAAGCGCGGTTGCGGCGTGTCATCGCCGACCGGGGCAGCACAGTTCCCCCTGACAGCCGGATCGGATATGATACGGCGCACGACAGAAGGAAATATCACCTGTCCCATTCAGGACTGGTGGTGCTGCCTCATCCCTCCTCCGGGCATGCCGGCATCTTGAAGCGGGCATCATGACCCTACCGCTCCAGAGCATGTTTCCATTGGCCACGTACCGTCTGCAGTTGCACCGCGGCTTCACCTTTGCCGACGCGACCCGCGTCGTGCCCTACTTGCAGGCGCTCGGCATTACCGACTGTTACCTGTCTCCCATCAGCAAAGCGGCGCCGGGCAGTGATCACGGCTACGACGTCATCGATCCGGTACTGGTGAATCCGGAGCTGGGAGGGGAGGAAGAGTTTCAGGCATTTGTGCGGTCGGTGCAGGCCCACGGGATGGGGGTCATCCTCGACGTCGTCCCCAATCATATGGGCATCGCCAAAACGTTGAACCGTTGGTGGCGCGATGTGCTGGAACTTGGTCCCAGTTCCCGGTATGCGACCGCCTTCGACATCGATTGGCATCCGATCAAGCGTGAACTGGACAACAAAGTCTTGCTGCCGATTCTCGGCGATCAGTACGGAACGGTCCTGGAAAGTCAGGAAATCGAGCTGGTGTATGAGGACGGCGCCTTCATGTTGCGCTATGGGGACCATAACTTGCCGTTGGCGCCAAAAACCTGGACCAGGATTCTGTCGCACCGCCTCGAGCAGTTGGTGGCTGAAGGCGAACAAGAGATGCCCATCTTGGAGTTACAAAGCATCCTGACGGGGTTGAAGAATTTGCCCGGACCAGATGAGCAGGATCCTGCACGGATCGCGGAGCGGTACCGGGAAAAAGAAATCATCAAGAAACGGCTCTCGGTCCTCATGAACGAGAGTCCCGTCATTCGTGTCTTCGTGCGCGAGAATGTGCGCATCTTCAACGGGGAGCGCGGCCGGTCCGAGAGTTTTGACCTCCTCGACGCATTGCTGAATGAGCAGTCGTATCGCCTCGCCTCCTGGAAAGTGGCCTCGGAAGAAATCAACTATCGCCGGTTTTTCGACATTAATGAGCTCGCCGCCATTCGCATGGAAGAAGACGCCGTTTTCCAGGAATCGCACCAGCTGCTCTTTCAATTCGTGCGACAGGGAATCGTGAGAGGCTGCCGCATCGACCACGTCGATGGACTGTACGACCCCGGCCGCTATCTCCGGCAGCTGCGCGAAATGACCACGGCATCGTCGGAAGGCTCGCAGGCGCCTCTCTTCATTGTGGTGGAGAAAATTCTCGGCAAGGATGAGCCGCTGCCGGAAACTTGGCCCGTCCAAGGAACCACCGGCTATGATTTTCTGAATCAGGTCAACGGCCTCTTTATTGCGGGCTCCAACGAGAAGTTCTTTACGTATTTGTATACGAAGTTTCTCGATCGGGGAGACGATTATGCGGATCTGGTGTATGCCTGCAAGCAGTTGATCATGCAGGTGTCGATGGCGAGCGAGATCAACGTGCTGGGCCACCAGCTCAACGGCATTTCGGAACGGGACCGACGTTCCCGGGACTTTACGTTGAACAATCTCACCCATGCCATTCGGGAGATCATCGCCTGTTTTCCCGTCTATCGCACCTATGTGACCGAAGACGTGCAGACAGTCGCGGACCGCGACCGCGCCTACATTCATATGGCCGTGGCTCGCGCCAAGCGAAGGAACCCCGCGATCACCGGCCAGGTGTTCGATTTCATCCGTTCGATCCTCCTGAAGCAGCGCGAGACCCGTACGAAAGAGGATCAGGACGAGCAGATCCGCTTTGTCATGAAATTTCAACAGACGACGAGTCCGGTGACGGCAAAAGGCGTCGAAGACACCGCCTTTTACCGGTACTACCGATTGGTCTCGTTGAACGAGGTCGGCGGGGAGCTGGAGCAGTTCGGTCTCTCGGTGGAGGAATTCCACAAACGCATGTGGGAGCGGCAGGTCCGGTGGCCCCACTCGCTGTCAGCCTCGTCCACACACGACACGAAGCGGAGCGAGGATGTACGGGCTCGAATCAACGTGCTGTCCGAGTTGCCGCAGGAATGGAAACTCAAATTGAGCCGCTGGAGCCGCATGAACCGGCAGCATTTCAAAGAGCATGAAGGCGAGCGGATGCCGGACCGTAATGACGAATATCTCTTTTACCAAACACTCGTCGGCGTGTGGCCGCTGGAAGCGATGGGAGACGAGGCCTACGGGCAATTTCGCGCACGCATCCAGCAATACATGCAGAAGGCCGTGCATGAGGCCAAGGTTCATACCAGTTGGATCAACCCCAGTCCGGCCTATGATCACTCGGTGCAAGCGTTCGTTGAGGCCGCACTCGAGCGGAGGCCGTCAAATCGCTTTCTCGAGGATTTCCTGCCGTTCCAAGAACGGATCGCGCGCTATGGGCTGTACAACTCTCTGAGCCAGTTGGTGCTCAAAATTGCCGCGCCCGGCGTGCCCGATTTTTATCAGGGCACGGAGCTCTGGTCATTCCACCTCGTTGATCCCGACAACCGCGGGGCCGTGGACTATGCCATTCGGTCGTCGATGGCCGACGATCTTCGAGCGACTCTAAAGCGGCTCGGGGCCGATCGTGCGGAGTTTGCCCGAGAGCTGTTTGAGCAGGCGCATGACGGACGGGCGAAGATCTATACGATCATGGCGGGATTGGAATATCGCCGCCAGCATCCCGAGCTGTTTCAGCAGGGAGAATATCTGCAGCTCGAATGCGGCGGCAGCAAGAAACAACATGCCTGCGCCTTTGCCCGCCTCTCTCACGATCAGGCGCTGGTGGCCGTGGTCCCGCGCCTGGTCGCCACCCTGATGCCCGACAGTAAGCCACCGCCCATGGGGTCTGCGGCATGGGAAGATACCTGGATCACGGCTCCTCCGTCGCCGACGCTCCGCGAGTTTCGGTTTCGTCATGTGTTGACGGGAGAAATCATCACGGCCGAATCATTGAACGGCCGCCAGGTGCTTCCGCTCGCGCGGGTGCTGAGTCATGCGCCGGTTGGCCTGCTCGAACGGCTCTCCTATGCCTAAGCAGATGGCATATAGCTAATAGCGTATGGCACAAACGAAACAACTGCTTTCGCTCTCTCAAGCTTCGTCATCTCATCTTCGTTCGTGCCATAAGCCATAAGCCATAAGCTCAGAAGCTCTTCTCTCAGGCCATCAGCACTTCCTCTAGGGAGCCTCCCAGTTGGTGACACATAGGTGCATGGTATCGTCATCAGAAGAGGACGGAAGTCACTGTTCCTCACGAAAGTACAACAAGATGCCGCTATCACTACCCTCCGGCACCGCCGATCGTCCAACGGTGACGACCAGCGGCGTGTCGGATCGGCTCCAAACCACGTCCGAGTCGTCCGCAGACACGACGACTGGATGGCTAAGAGGTCTCGAATCGCTGATCGAGCGCTATCCCTGGCCCACGCTGCTGCTTGCGCTCAGTCTGGGGTACATGATCTCTCGACGGTTGAGGTAATCCATGCAGGAACATCGACAGTCCGGCTCCGGGTTTATGGGCCTCGTGAGCGGAATTCTCGACGATGCCCGCACTCTCGTGCGTCAGGAAGCTCAATTATTAAAAGATGAGGTCAAGCTGGAAGTGTCGAAGGCGGGTCGGGCGGCCTCGGGCTTCGGGATTGGCGCCGGCCTCGCAGCGGTGGGAACCTTGTTCCTGCTGCTCATGCTCGTTCACGGACTGCACGAGTGGCTCTCATGGCCGCTATGGATATGCTACGGATTGGTCGGGGCGGCTATCGCTACCGTCGGGGTCACGATGATCGTCAGGGCTCAATCCTTGGCCGGCAGTGTGCATGCGACACCACGTCGAAGTCTCCACACCATGAAGGAAAATGTCCAATGGATCAAAGAGCGCATGATGTTGAAGAGGACGTGAAGCACATCCTTCAGACCCGCCTGGCGCTGGAAGACAAGCTCGATGCGCTGGAACGGCGGGTGGAAGCGACCGTGGAGTCCACCAAAATGGCGGCCCTGGATGCGCTGGATCTGGCGAGAAACAAAGCGGCCGGCTTCATCGAGTCCACGTCGCATCAGCTTAATCCTGCTGTCCAAGCTGGAAGGAGACCATGGATCATGGTCGGCAGTGCGATCGCCCTCGGACTGTTTGCCGGTCTGATCGAGCAGCGGCGGCGTTCCGGCGTATACCGGTACTATCCTGCGTCCGCCGACGGAGCCGACGTGATGCCTGAGGATGGAGGATCCCAGGAGCCCAGTGGTGTCTATCCCTTCTACGGACGGGAAGTCCCTCGACCGCAAGGCAGCCGCCGCGGGCGGGACAATCAGCCAGAACAACACCCATCACCGATGGTTATGCCAGAATTCCTGCAGCCGTTGCAGTCTTTGTGGGACGAACTGAGGGCGGAGGTTATCCAGGAACGCGATCGGTTGCAGAATGCGGTGCTTCAGACGGGCCGTACCTTCATTCACGATTTGATCCGGATAGCCGGCCAGTCGCTCCTGGATCAGTTGACCCGCTCCGGATCACGAGACTCCCGCCAGGGTCAACGCCGAATCCGCTACGAGTAATCGGGTGTCCATCCGCCGCCACAGCGGGTTGTGTCATACCCATACCGCCGCACGTCTGACCGGACGTCGGCCCTGCTGCGAGGAATGACGTGATGGCCAAGCACCCGCGCGGGTGGATCATTGCGGTCGTTGTCCTGAGCCTGGTGGTTCTGACCGTAGTGATTCTGGCATCCGTGGCCGACGAGCCTCTTCGACGGTACGTCGAAGAGGAGGCGAATGCGGCATTGCCGGGCTTCCACGTGTCGGTCGCCGCGCTGGATCTCCATCCGCTCACCTTGTCGGTCGACCTTCACGACGTCGTGGTCCGTCAGGACATTCATCCCGAGCCGCCGGTCCTCTCGATCCCCCACGTCACCGCCGATGCGCATCTTGCTCCGCTCTTGACCGGAAAGCTGGGAGCCGATCTTCACGTCGAGACACCGGCCTTTGTCATCAATCCGAAGCACGTTGACGGATTTCTGCGAAGAGGCGACAAGGAAGTCGTCAAGGAGCAAGCCGACGCCTGGCAAGACCGGCTGCGTGAGAGCGTCGCCTTTCGAGGCGCATTCCATCTCAGGAACGGCCATCTGACGTACGATGACGGCAAACCAGCCTCGGAAGCGTTTCGCATCGAGCGAATCGAGGTGGACGTCCAGAACATCACCAATCGACCTGAAGACCATGATGAGTATCCCTCCCAGGTGCAGGTGAACGCGCAGTTGCCGGATCAGTCGCAGCTGCAACTCGATGGCCGGGCTGATTTGTTGGCCATCCCCGTACCGAGGCTCGAAGCGGACGTCAAGGTGGTACGGCTGCAGATCAAGAATCTGCTGCCCGTGGCGGGGCGTTTCAATGTGCAATGCAGGCAAGGGTCGCTCGATCTCAATGGACGGGTCCGGTATTCGCACGACTCCACCCTGCTTGCCCTCGACGAATTCCGTCTTCAAGACGCCAAGATTGATTACGTGCACTCAGCGCGGACGAAGCCCAAAGAAGTCAGGCGAGCGAAACAGGTTGTGCAAAAAGCGAAAGAAGCGCACCAAAATCCGACGATCCTCGTCAAAGTGGAACACGGTCAAATCCTCAACAGCGAGCTGGGCTTCGTCAACAAAACCACGGACCCCGACTATCGCGTGTTCATCAGCGACATCGATATGGATGTGAAAAACCTCAGCACCAGCCTCGAGGAAGGGACTGGCGTCGTGCAGGTGACGGGTAAGTTCATGGGCAGCGGTCCCACCGACCTGAAAGGCACGTTCCGGCCGGAAAAGCCGCGCCCGGATTTCGACCTCTCCGCAAAAATCGTGAAAACAAACGTGGAAGCGTTCAACGATATCCTTCGTGCGTACGGCGACGTGGATACTCATCGCGGGATGTTCGCCTTTTTCAGTGAATTGTCCGTTAAGGACAATCAGATTCGTGGCTACGTAAAGCCCTTGCTGAAAGACGTTGAGGTCTACGATCCGGAGGAAGACAAGGAGAAGTCGCTGACGAAAAAAGTCTACGAGGCAGTCGTCGGCGGCGTGCTCGAGATTTTTGAGAACGAGCCGCGCAATGAGGCGGCCACCGTCACCGATTTGTCGGGGCCCGTCGAAAATCCGCGTGCCAATACGTGGCAGATCGTCGCGAAGCTGGTGCAAAACGCCTTTTTCAAAGCGATCCTGCCGGGTTTTGAACGGGTGGGATGATATGCGCGCAATGAACCCCTGGAAGCTTGGCGGCCTCGGCCTCATGGAATTGGGCCGGCGACTGTGGCGGGAAAGCCTGCAGGACGAGCTACTGGGGCGAGCGGCGCAATTGGCGTACTACGCGCTGCTCGCGCTCTTTCCCGCCTTGATTGTCCTGACCGCGTTGATGGGACTGCTGTCCGTCGAGAGGTTCATGCCGGAGTTGATGAGCTATCTGCGCGATGTCCTTCCGGCGGACGCCTTGTTGATGGTTGAGCGGTTCCTTACGCAGATCGCCGAAGGCAGTGGAGCCAATCTCCTCTCGTTGGGCGCGCTCGGTGCCCTCTGGGCCTCGTCAAGCGGCGTGACGGCGATCATGGATGCATTGAACGTGGTGTTCGGTGTCAAAGAAGACCGGCGTCCCTTCTGGCGCGTTCGACTGATTGCCATTCTTCTCACCATCGGACTGGCGGGCTTCGTCATTCTGTCCCTGGGGCTCGTGCTCTACGGCTCGACGATCGGAACATGGGTTGCAGAGTTGATGGGCTTCGGCGTGGCCTTCACCTGGATGTGGAATGTGCTGCAATGGCCGATCGTCATCGGTCTCATGCTCATCGTCGTCACCGCGATTTATCACATCTGTCCGGACCGTCGAGTGAGGCGCTGGAGTTGGTTGACGCCGGGTTCGGTGTTCGCCGTGGGCATGTGGCTGATCGTGTCGCTTGGCTTCAAGGCCTACGTCGACAATTTTGGCAACTACAACAAGGTCTATGGCTCGATTGCCGGCGTCATCGTCTTGATGCTCTGGCTGTACTGGAGCGGCATGGTGCTGCTCTTCGGCGGAGAGATCAATGCGGAAATTGAGAAGGCGGAAGCCGAATCGAAGGAGGCATCCAGCGACGTGCAGCGGACGAAGCATGCGGCATAAATCGTGAAGCGTCGCTCGTGAAGCGTGATGTGCAGAGGATGGCAGGGTGACAAGATCCAGGCTGACATGCTGCAGGCGAGGACACGAGCAATGCATCCATACTGCTGTCAGCATGCGGTCATGTCAGCTTGTCAGCGGTTTCTACGAGTGACGAGATACGAACGACAAGGAGTCTGAGATGGCTCGAACGCTCTGGAAAGGCGCCATCAGCTTCGGATTGGTTCACATTCCGGTTGGCCTGTATTCCGCGGAAAAGCGCAACAGCTTCGATCTGACGATGCTG
>DATIGH010000243.1:0-3499 GCA_035454845.1 Nitrospira sp. | reverse complement strand
ACAGGCCGCTTGACACCGCTTGATGTAGGCAGTTAGAAGTCCTCCAAGACAAGGAGGCATGCCATGAGTGGGTATATCGTCAACATTGAAGAGGCGACGGCCAAGAACAATCACTACCGCCAGGTACTGTTTACTGCGGAGCATACGCAACTGGTGCTCATGAGCTTAAAGCCAGGCGAGGAAATCGGAGAAGAAGTCCACGAACTGGATCAATTCATCCGCTTTGAGGCTGGCGAAGGCACCGTTGTACTCGATGGCAAAACGCATTCTGTTTCCGACGGGTTTGCTGTCGTCATTCCTGCCGGCACGAGGCACAACGTGGTGAATCGCTCGAAGACTGCGGATCTCAAGCTCTATAGTCTCTACAGCCCTCCGGAACACAAGGACGGAACCCTTCACAAAACGAAGCGGGAAGCCGATGCCGACGAGCACCATCACTTCGACGGCAAGACGTCGGTGTCCTAGAATCGGTGGAAGTCGATTGGGCAGCGGGACGGCTCTATCTACTTCTTGATCTGCTCAGTAAGGTATCGTTCCACACCGACCTGATCGATGGCTCGAAGTTGAGTCTCAAACCAGTCCACGTGTTCTTCCGAATCCTTCACCATATCTTCGAGTTTGTGCCTGGTGGTAAAGTCCATGACCTTGGCACAGTGCGCGATGGCCTTGCGCAGCGCCTCGACGTCGTGCAGTTCGAAACGGAGATCCGACTCGAATAGGGCGTCCACGGAGGCGCCTCTGCCCACATCATCGACCTCCCCGACCTCCGGTGTTCCCTCCAGATAGAGGATGTGGTCGATCAACTGGGAGCTATGCTCGACCTCTTCCGCCGCAAGTTCGCGGAACCTGTGCTGCAGCCGCTCATAACCCCAATTGCCGCTCATTGCGGCGTGGAGCAAGTATTGGTGAACGGCAGTCAACTCTGCTCGCAGAATCCCATTGAGGTGGTCGAGGACTCCTTCCTTGGCTTTCACGTCTTCCTCCGTTTCTCCAAACCATCAGCTCTCTTTCTTGATCTGCTCGGAGAGATAGTTCTCAAGCCCGACCTGCCTGATCGTCTCCATCTGCGTTTCGATCCAATCGATGTGAGCATCGACGTCTTTGGCCATATCTTCGAGCATGTGGCGGGTGGTGAAATCCAGCACCTTCGCGCAATGAACGACCCCGTCATTCAACAGCGCCAGCATTTCCTGTTCGGCCTTTAAATCGAGCTTGAATTGTTCGGGCACCGTTTCGCCGACGTGGATGGTGTTCATCCGCTGAACGTTCGGGACGCCTTCGAGATAGAGAATGTGACCGATCAGCTCATCCGCATCTTTCATCTCATCGATGCTGCGCTCGCGGACCTTATGATACAGCCGCTCGTATCCCCAGTTCTCACACATTTTCCCATGGACAAAATATTGATTGATGGCAGTCAGGTCTGCCGTGAGAATCTTGTTGAGAAGGTTTACCACGCCTTCCTTTGCCTTCATGACGGCCTCCCTTCACGGAAAGATGAAATCCGTTTCCTCATTCACTTAAGTCATTATCATCAGGACTCGTGCGCGCGTCAACTCGCAGGTTCTCGCCTTTTTGATTTCATCTCTCAGTTTCGACGACATGAATTCTCATTTTCGAACGCAGCGATGTCGCGACAGGAATAACCCCCGCAAGATCGCGAGCGAGTCATGATCCATACGAGAGAGTTGAGTGGAGCTGAAAGAAAGTGGGACGAGAAGTGTTATCCTGCTTCGCGGTAGCCGCAGTCCTCGTTCCGGCACTGCACGCTGCGGCCAGCCTGCTTGCTCACTTTTTCAACGAGGAAGGGGGCGCTGCAGGTCGGACACGCCTTGGGGATGGGACGGTCCCACAAGGCGAATTCACAGGCCGGATATTTACTGCAGGCAAAAAACGAACGGCCTTTCCGCGTGCGTTTCTGGACAAGATCACCGCCGCATCCGGGCTGCGGACATTTGACGCCGAGCGCGATCGGTTTCGTCGTTTTGCACTCCGGATACGCGGAGCAGGCAATGAACTTCCCGAAACGCCCGGTCTTCACGATCATCGGACTCCCGCATTTTTCGCAGACCTGATCGGTGGTGAGTTCCTGCTTGGGAATGATCTTAATCGTGCCATCTGGCAGTTTCTCGAAGTTTTGAGTGTTCTTGCACGGCGGATCGTCCTTATAGCCGGGACAGGCCAGAAACTTCCCATTGCGCCCCCATTTGATTTCCATCATTCGGCCGCATTTTTCGCAGGGAATGTCGGTAGGCGGCTCGACGGTATCTTTTGGCCCCGGGATGGTTTTGGCTTTCTCTAAGTCGAGGGTGAAGGGATCGTAGAAGTCCCGAACGGCATCGACCCAAGGTTTGTTGCCTTCCTCAACTTCATCGAGCTCCGCTTCGAGCTGCGACGTAAAATCGACGTTGACCACGTCGGGGAACCCCTTCAGCAGGAAGTCGTTGACCGTCTTCCCTGTCTCCGTCGGCACAAACCGCCCGTCCAGCTTTTCGACATACTTCCGCTCCTGAATGGTCGAAATGATGGCTGCATAGGTCGACGGACGGCCGATGCCTTTCTCCTCCAGCTCTTTGATCAGCAACGCCTCATTGTAGCGCGGAGGTGGCTGCGTGAAGTGTTGCTTGGAGGTCACACCGGGGACGGTCTGCTCCACCTGTTCAACGAGGCGCAACCGCTCCCCCTCCGTCAATTCGGGCAACTGACGCTCGGCGTTGTCCTCGGTGTCCTCGTCCTGCTTTGCCTTCTGCGCCAACAGTTCTCTGTCCACTCCCTCCATATAGACGATCGTATGGCCGGGGAACTTGACGATGGTCCCGCTCGAACGGAACACATATCTGGCATCGGTCTCGAGCGGTGTGGATTCCACGCGCGTCACATCCAGGATGGCCGGCACCATCTGAGACGCGATGAAGCGGTTCCAAATCAGCTTGTACAGATTGTATTGATCCTGTTCGAGATACGAACGAATGGATTCAGGGTCGCGGGCCGCCGAGGTCGGCCTGATGGCCTCGTGGGCTTCCTGGGCCGCCTTGGAGGTCTTGTAGACGTTCGGCGTGTCGGGAAGATACTCGGCGCCGAACCGCTCTTGGATGACCTGTCTCGCATCAGCCATCGCTTCCTGCGAGATTCTCGGCGAGTCCGTCCTCATATAGGTAATGAGTCCTGTAGAGCCTTCTGACCCGATTTCCACGCCTTCGTACAGCTGCTGTGCGAGCGTCATCGTCTTCTTGGGCGTGAAATGAAGCTTGCGAGCCGCCTCCTGCTGCAACCGGCTGGTGATGAACGGCGCCACCGGGTTACGCTTCTTTTCCTTTCGTTCGACCGACGTGACGGCAAACGTTTTGCCCTGGATGGCGGAAACAATTTGCTGTGCCTGCTCAGCATTTCCGATCGAGGCTTCTTCACCATTAATGCTGTGCAGCTTGGCTTCGAACGGCGGAGGATTCTCGCCCGCCAGCAAGGCGGTAATCGACCAATACTCTTCCGCACGAAAGGC
>DATIGH010000242.1:0-3173 GCA_035454845.1 Nitrospira sp. | reverse complement strand
CGCGGCCTGCAGAGCAGCTCCCGCCCCTGTGCTGGCGCCGAAGTAGCCCAGCGGGAGATGTTTCGTCCCTGCGTTCTCGCGCAGCCAGGTACTCGCCATGAGCACGCGTTCGGCGAGCAAATCAATGTCGAACACGTTGCGCCGGTCTTCCTCCTCGTCAGTCACCAACAAATCGAGGAGTAACGTGGCAATGCCTCCCTGCTGAAGATGTTGCGCGACAAAGCGATTACGTGGACTGAACCGTCCGCTGCCGCTCCCATGGGCAAAGAGGACGACCCCCGTCGGCTTCGTTGGTATGCCGAGAATGCCGGAAAGAGAGGTATCCCCGCCGCTGACCGTGACAGGCTGCTCCTTCGACATAACGGCTCCTTGCGAGCTGTGCCAGTATGAAAACAGCAAGTTCGGTGCCTCGCAGGCCTTGACCTCTTCGTCAAAGGTGGGCCTCCCCCGTAACTCTCCATACGTGTAGGCTTGCATGGCCAAAGCACGATCCACAAAATTTTCTGATCTTCGGCGGCGCGCCGAATCCAGCTTGAGGTGTCCCGCCAAATAGTCGCTGTCGGGCCGGAAGTCGCACGGCGGCGAGGCGCTAGTCCACGGTTGCGCACGCATCAAATTGAATTGGAGCTGCAAGTCAGACGTTGCGCGTTGCGCAGGCAGAATTGGAAGTGAGTCGCAACCGATATCGAGAGTTGTACGAATTGGTTCCCCTCGGGTACGTCACTACCTCGATCTCAATCCGGCAGGCATTCACCTGCGTGGCGAACGTCGAGAAACCACCTCTTCACACAACTTCAATGTGTTCTTAGGGGAAAAAGATCTGAATCGATTCACCTTGTTTTGTCGCCGCGCGATGACGACCACGGCGCCGAGCAGCGGCGAGTTCAGGATGAAACGGCTCGACGGGGGCCGGCTTTTTGGGTGGCTGCAAGCGGTTCCTGTAAGGATCGGGAAGGCTCAAGGAAGGCATCTCCGGATCGCCGTTCAGGACATCACCAAACGAAAAGAGGCAGAAGAATCAACCCATTGGCATTCCAAGATCGATCCTGATTCGTTGATTCTCATAGAGATACGTGATACATCACATGGTCCAATGGTTTGCTCAATCACCAATCCTAAGATTAGCACGATCGATACGCGCTTCTCACCGAGCAAGGGAGGTTCTATGCTTAGTTGCAAGACTCGACAGCTCTTGTGTTTTATGGCCGCAGTTTCCATTGCGTGTGGATGTACTCTGTTGCCACAGACGAGCCGAACTGCCGGTATTCATGATGTGACAATTGAGGATAGTATTTCCCCCGATAATTTGCTCGTCCAGCCGGGCGACGAAGTACGCTGGATCAATTTGAGGAAACTGCCAGTTACAGTGGATATACCGACCCTCAAATCAGAAGACCTCGCGTGCAGTCGTGGATTCACAAATGTTTTTGGTGTCCTGAAAGAAACGGCGGAGCTTGGGCCGAATGAAACTGCTTCCTTGTGTTTTAAGAAACCTGCTGTTGTCAATTATAATGTGCGCTCCCAGACTGCACTCGCTGGGGGAAAACTCATCCTTCCTGGCGTGGTGAAAGTTGGCACACCCTTTAATCAATAGTCCGAAGACGTTTACACGTCCAACCGCTGCACACTCGGTGGGCTACCCTAACAACCAACGGTAGCCCCGCGGTATTCCTTTCCCCCCCCAAAAAAAGAAATTAACGTTCTGATTGGTCACCGGCCGTAATTCATCGGCCATGATACAAAACTGCGAAGCTAGACCTGGCCAGCAACTTCATTCCTGTTGCGATGTAAGGCGAACTAATCGTTAGACAGGAGTAAAAGGCCGAGGAGGCAATGAGCGCCTAACTGACTCGGTGGGGCATCTTGGGACCACGCTGTGTTTGCCTGGTGTGGTCTTTCTCGCCACGGCGCCCGGTCGGTCGACGGACGTCTTGCGGATCCCTAGAAGAATGCAGGCACTTTTGGCCATGACGGGCGGCATGCCCTTTGCGATGATGCCGTATGTAATGAGGCAGGTCGCAGGATGTTCACGGTGACAACTCCGCCAAAGACAGCTGTTGTGCTCATCGTCGAAGATGATCGGGAGATGCGCAGTCTGCTTTGCGACGAGTTCTGGAGTGCGGGATACCGGTTACGGGAAGCCAAGAACGGCGAGGAAGCGTTGGAGGCGGTCCTGCAATCCGAGCCCGATCTTATCTTGACTGACCTGCGGATGCCGAGAGGAGGAGCGGAATACATCGGCCGGCTCCGTACTATGGCTCCCTACTGTCCTATCATCGTAATGACAGCGTTCGGCGATGCCGGCCTTCGAGCCGAGGTGCTGCGGGTAGGGGCGAGCGCCTATTTTGACAAGCCGGTCCGCATCTCGGATCTCAAAAAGAAAGTCGAAGAATTACTGAGCGATTCTCGCAAATGATGGATGAGCCATCGTTTGCTTGATGGAGGAAAAGAGATGGCCGGGTCTCAGTCAGCGGACACGCCTTTAGTGAATGATCCGATTGTCAGTGCACGGCTTGAAGCGATCAGCCAACTGGGCGGCGGCATCAGTGAGCGTGTCGCCGTGATGGACCGCGAGTTCAACGTGGTCTATGCGAACAAGGGTGCCTCGACCGAACGTCAGTCACAAGAGCGGCGAGCGTGTCTGACCAAGTGTTATGAATCCTTTGCGCATCGTACGGAACCCTGCGAAGCCTGCCCGGCGATCAAGATTTTTCACGACCATCGTGTCCAGGAAGTCTCTTGTTCAGGTGAGGAAGGCCGCCCCGCTTGCGGGATGCAGCAGGCATTCCCCTTGCGGGACGCAAATGGGCAAATCGTCTCTATGCTGGTGCTGTCCGAGCCGGTGTCCGCCCTCAATGCTCACGATGAGCATGCTGTTCCCGAAGAGATCTCTCCACCGACCATCAGAGAACACTTGGGTAGTCTCATCGGTCGTAGCCCGGCGATGCAGCAACTTTTCGACATGATCAGCCTGGTGGCTGACAGTTCGGCCACGGTGCTGATCCAAGGCGAGAGCGGGACTGGAAAGGAGCTGGTCGCAAAAACCATTCATCAATTGAGTCATCGCCGCGAGAAGCCGTTCGTGGTGGTCGATTGCGGATCGCTGCCCGAAACGCTGTTGGAAAGCGAATTGTTCGGGCATGTGAAAGGCTCGTTCACCGGTGCGGTGACAA
>DATIGH010000241.1:0-18954 GCA_035454845.1 Nitrospira sp. | reverse complement strand
GGTCTCAAAGACAGCGCTGCGAGCATCTCCACGAAATACTATTCTGACGGTATGGCGGGCCATGCCTTCGTGCATGCTGCCGATACCCGACAGGCGGGGAAGTCCGCACCTCCCGACCCTCAAGCACCTTCCTATCTCACGGGCTCGCTACTCATCGACGTCATCGATGCCGGCTCGCAGAAACTGGTGTGGCGTGGCACCGCCGCCGGTGAAGTGGATCCTGGGCTCACCTCGCAGCAGCGCGACGAGCGCACGAAAGCCATCGTCCAGAAGATCTTGTCTCATTTCCCGCCGAAATAATGCCGGTGTGGAAGAGAGGCGTAAGCGAGGGAAGCTAAGGCGTTCCGCCGGAAATCACCGGCCTGATCTCTATCCGATCTTTATCGTTGAGCATTTCGTCTTCCGTCACCAATTCGTTGTCGCGGATCACCAAGTGCGCTTCAACGATGAGATTGAGTTCGCGGAGGACATCTTTGGCGCGTTTCGGACCTTTGACGTCCACGATTCTCGCCGGATGACTGAGTTGAACCTGCATGGTTCGGATAATACGGCTCGGCATTCAGGAATTGCAAACGGGTTGGCGCCTTATTTGTCGGACGATGGTCTGCGGATCTCCTCGAGCGCTTTCAGAATCTCAGCCGGTCGCGGCGGGCAGCCGGGAATACGCACGTCGACGGGAATGTGGCGGTCCACCGGTCCGCTCACTGCATAGCTGTCTTTGAAAATCCCGCAATTGATGGCACAGTCGCCGAGCGCGATCACCAGTTTCGGATCCGGTGTCTGTTTGTAGACGTCTTTGAGGGCCCGTTCCATATTGACCGTGACCGGCCCAGTGACGACCAGGGCATCGGCGTGGCGGGGAGAGGCGGCGATGTGAACGCCGAACCGCTCAATGTCGTAAATAGGGTTCGCCAAGGCGTTCATCTCCATCTCGCACGCATTGCAGGAGCCTGTGTCGACTTCACGGATCGTCAAAGACCGTCTGAATGGCAGCGCCTTCGCGCAGGTCTCCTGCGATTGGCGTTCAGCCGGTGGGGTTCCTTGGGGATATTGCCCCGTGACCACTCCGGTCTTCAGGCTCTTCTTAAGAATGCGAAACATGACTATCCTCCTCTCGGCCGGCGAGAGGCGAGAGGCTAGAGGCTAGAAGCGGTTGGTCTTCGATAACCTCTTGCCCCTTACCCCTCGCCCCTTGCCACTTCTATAAGTCGTTTCCCGCGTACGACAAATTAAAACTCTTATTGATGAGCGGAAAATCAGGGATGATATTTCCGACCACGGCCCATTGGATTGCGGGCCAGTTCACGAAAGACGGGTCGCGCACCTTGCAGCGATGGATCTGGCCGTTCTCTCCGGCCATGACGACATAGAGAATTTCTCCACGCCAGCCTTCCACAGCTGAGAGCGCCCATTCGCCTGCGTGCGGTATGCGGGGCGAGGGTGCGACGATCGGACCTTGCGGAATGTTGTGCCGAATCTCACGAACAAGACGTATCGATTCATGGATCTCATCCATCCGCACACGCATCCGGGCGCGGACATCTCCGTATCGGTACAGGGCGGCCTTGACCGGCAATTCGTCATAAGCCGCGAACGGATGGTCGCGCCGGACATCCTGATCGAGGTTCGAAGCTCGACCCACCACGCCGATTGCTCCATGATCCCAGGCCGTACGTTCCGTCAGAACGCCGGTCGTTTCCAAACGGTCCGTGAGCGAGGCATTCGCGAAAATAATAGACTCGAGTTCTGAAAAATCCTTCTCGATCCGATCCAAGACATCGACGACCTCGCTCAGTTGGAGGGCCGACATATCCTTCGTGACGCCGCCGATCGCCATTGTTCCCCGGAGAAATCGCGAACCGGTCAACCGGTCGTTGAGCTGCATCACCTGTTCTTTCATTTTGCTGCAATGAGCATGCGCCAGCGTATAGGCTGTATCGTTGCAGATCGCTCCGACGTCGCCGAGATGGTTATGAAGGCGCTCGAGCTCGAGTAAACAGCTGCGGAGGTAACGCGCGCGGCGAGGTACGTCAATCTGCATCAAGCTTTCGGCCGCTTGGCAATAGGCGAGGCCGTGGCCAACCGTCGTATCGCCCGACACCCGCTCTGCCAGCGGAACGGCTTCCGTCAGCTTTTCCCGCTCAAAGAGTTTCTCTATTCCACGATGTTTCCAAAAATGGTGGACCTCGAGCTGCATGATCGGCTCCCCGGCCACCGAGAAGCGAAAGTGCCCCGGCTCGATGATGCCTGCATGGATCGGTCCGACAGGAACCTCGAAGACGCCTTCGCCTTCAATCTGGCGAAATGCATACTCACCTTGCGCCCGCCCCAACACTTTGTCCCATGGGAAGTCTTTCTTGAGCGGGTGGGCGCCTTTCGGCCAATGCTCATGGCGAACGAGCCGTCGCATGTCAGGATGCCCGACAGGGATCAGGCCAAACATGTCGCGGATTTCACGTTCATACCATTTCGCGGCATGGATATGAGGCGTGATGGACCGGAAGTGGCGACTATCACCTGGAAGATCCGTGCAGAGGAGCAACCATTCCTTGTGCGCTGCCAGTGTGAACAGATAGCAGAGTTCATAGCGTGATTCGCGCGGCCGGTGATCCACAGCCCAAAGGAGCGATAAGGTTCCCCGCAGCGCGGGATGCGTGTGGAGGTAGTGCGCAACGACCGGTACATCATCAATGGCAATCCCCAGTCTGGGAATGCCATGGATCGACGGCATCTCGGTAATGGAGTCTCCGTACGCCCCTTGTAACTGCTGTACCGCCGCTGCAACACCAGTCATCACCATCACCTCACGAGCAGTACGCTGACCGCGTGGTCCAAGAGCAGCTTTACCGGTGCAGGAAGCATCACGCCCAAGATAAGCAGTGCCAAGCCGGTCACAATCAGTGGGATATGCCCGATGTTCCAGCCTTCCCCTCGCTTCACCCCCTCCGGAGCTGCGCCCCATATCATGCTGGCAAGCCGATAGGTAAACCCGCCGAAGAGTGCCACGGCAAAGAGGAGGAACAGTGTGACGATCGAGAGGCTTCGTACACGATCGTCGACGATGACCGTGAGAAAACCGCCCAGGTGCAGCGTGTCCGACGCAAAACTCTGGGTCGCGAGCGCAGAGACGACCATGACCTCGCTGACAAACACCGAAAAGGGCGGCATCCCTACGAGGGCCAATCCCGCAACGAGTAATGCGACCGCGGTCACCGGTTGCACGTGTGCCAGCCCATGGACCTCGCCTATTTCGCGGGTGCCGAACCGACGGTGCACATTGCCTGCGGAGAAAAACGCCAGCGATTTGGCCAGGGCATGGTTCAGGAGATGGAACAGGCCGCCGAAGATGCCAACCGATCCTCCAACCCCGAAGCCCACCATGGCCAATCCCATGTGTTCAACGCTGGAATAGGCAAACAAGCGTTTGTAATCACGCTGAATCAGGATGAAGAGCGCGGCCACGACGAACGAAATCAGCCCGAACAACAGCAGCAGATTCCCCGTGAATGCTTGTGGGAGCGCTTGATCCATGATCGCCTTGCTGCGGAGCACGGCATAGACGGCGACGGTCTCCAGGACGCCGGCCAGCATGGCGGTCACCGGCGCCGGCGCCTCGCTGTAGGCATCCGGCAGCCAGGCATGCATGGGTACAAGCCCTATTTTGGTTCCGTAGCCGACGAGAAGAAAAATAAATGCAAGTTTCAACACATGCGGATCCAATTGTCGTGCTACCTCGAGGAGCTGAGAGATGTTCAAGGCCGAACTTTCATCTCCTAAGACCCGCACGGAGGAATAATAGGTCAGCACTGTCCCGAAGAGCGCTAACGCAATCCCGACTGAGCAGAGAATCAGGTATTTCCATCCAGCCTCCAAGCCCTCGCGTTTCCTGAAGAAGGCGATCAAGAAAGTTGTTGCCAAGGTCGTCGCTTCGATGGCCACCCACAGCACTCCCAAACTGTTTGCGACAGTCGCGACGATCATGGCAAACAAAAAGGCATGAAACAGGACGAAGAACCGGCTCAAGCGCTTGGCCGTAATGACGCCCCGTGCGGTGTAATCGTTGAAGTAGGCCCAGGTGTAAACGGAGCAGGACAACCCGATCACCGTGATGATGAATAGGATGAAAGTTGAGAGCGCATCGATGTAGGTGAGCCCCCAGAGCGTGGTCACCGGCCCCTGAGCCAGCACCTGTTGGATAAGCGAGATCTCGGACAGGAGCAGGCCGGACATCGTCACGAGATTCAACGCATGCAACAATCGGACGTGCGTCGTCATCAGGCTGAGCACAGCTGCCAGCAGCGGAGCGATGAGAAACACGGTGACCGGCACGGCGATCATCTGCATCAAGGAACCCCGATTTCGATGACGAAGATCTTGGTGATGGAGGCCAGCAACGTGGCCAATCCTGCCGGGACGTGAAGTCCGATCACTGCCAGCACCGCGAGGTTGATGCCCATCGCCACCCCGGAAAAGGCACGGCACTGTCCACCGAGCGCTCGGTGAGTCGCTCCTGCCGGGCCGAGCGCCATTCGCAACACCTGAAAGAGGAGGGTGGCAAAGGCAAGCGCCAGCAGGATCAGAAACAGGTACGCCGCTTGCGGCCTTGCATCATAGGCTTGGGCGGTAATCAGGATCTCAGTGGTGAAAAGTCCGAACGGCGGCATGCCGGCCAATGCGATTCCGGCCGTCATAATGGCGGTTCCCGCGACCGGCATTTGCGTCAACATCCCGGTCACGCGATCGAGCCTCCGATGGTCGTAACCCAGAAAGATCAGACCGGTCGCGTAAAAGGCCGTGGACTTCGCAAGCGCGTGGTGCAGGAGATGCCACGCGCCTGCAAACACCCCCAGGCCACCGATGCCAAAGCCCAACAAGGCGATGCCGATATGTTCGATGCTCGAGTATGCAAACAAGCGCTTGTAATCGCGCTGGACGAGAAAAAAGGTCGCAGACACGGCGAGGGACAACAGAGCCAATCCGATCATCAGGTTGCCGGAAAATTCCGGTCCGACGGTTTTATCCGTGACCGCCTTAAATCGGAGAATGGCGTAGACTGCAACCGTCAGCATGTTGGCCGACAACATGGCGCTGACGGGTGTGGGAGCTTCGGCATGGGCATCGGGGAGCCAGGTGTGCATCGGCGCGATTCCGGCTTTTGTCCCGTACCCGATCAAGGCGAAAATAAAGGCGATCTTGATAGCGGTGGGATTTAACCGTTGCGCCGCCTCATAGAGCTGCGACCAGCGCAAGGCCTCGCTGGAGACGCCCAAGACCTGTTCCGAGGCGTAATACACCAGGATCGTGCCGAACAATGCGAGCGCAATGCCGACCGAACTGAGAATGACGTACTTCCATCCCGCTTCCAAGGCGGCCTTGGTTCGCTCAAATCCAATGAGCAGCGCCGCCGATAGGGTGGAGCCTTCGATGGCGATCCACATGATGGCGATATTTTCGAGGTTGACGGCCAACAGCATCGCCGCGAGGTAGAGGTCGAAGAGGCAGAAGAAGCGGGCGTAGCGTCCAATGGACAGGTGGTGGCGATTCAATTCTTCGCTCATGTAGCCGACCGCATACAGTGTTCCGGTACTGCCCACCAGGCCAATGATCAGGTCAAGCCAGGCGCTTAGTGCGTCTGCCTGAAGGAAAACGCCGACCGATACTCTCCCGGCCAGGATGACTTCATACGCCAGGAGCAGGGCGGCGGCCAGCATGGCTCCAGCTTGGACGCATTGAAGCGCCTCGATCATTCGCCGCCGCCGCAGGAGGAGACTGCCCAGCCCCGCCAGAACGGGCGTCGTCACGAGGACGATCAGCGGCCACGCCATCAAAGCTTCCATGAGTCCTTTCCCACTATTCCTTAAGAGCCGTCAGCTTGCTCGTGTCGACGCTGTCGAACGCGTCCTGCAGCCGATGGCTATAGATGCCGACGATCAAGGCGCCCACCAACACATCGAAGAAAACGCCCAATTCGACAATCAGCGGCATGCCGTAGGCTGCCGCGGTCGCACCGAGGAACAGGCCGTTCTCCATGACCAAAAAGCCAATGACCTGTGTCACCGCTTTCTTGCGCGCGATCATCGTGAAAAACCCGATGAGAATAATCGCGAGGGCGATGGCCAGCGAATCCCGCGTGAGCAGGAATCCCAAAGGGATGATCGGCTGCGTGATGAAGAATGCCAGCATGACCAGCCCGCCGCAAATGAGGAGACCGGCGGGAACGTTCACATTCATCACCAATTCGCGGGACACGTTGAGCCGCTCGATCACGTTCTTCAAGATCCGCGGGATGACGATCACCTTGATGAGGATAGTGAGCGCGGCGGCTATATAAATGTGATGAATGCCTGTGAGGAATGCGACGACCGCTGCCGTCAGGGCCAGGAAGACCGACTGGAGGGCAAAGAGATCGACGCAGGCGGATAGCCGGCGTTGGGCCACGATCCCAAAGCACGTGAGCAGCAGCAGGGCGGAACCGAGGTCCACCAGCTGGGAGCCTATATGAGGGGAGAAGAGTGACACGTCAGCCCCGCAACACGTAGAAGAAGACGAGCCCGAGCAGCGCCAGAATAAAGGCGACGCCCAGCAGATCCGTCACCCGAAACAAGCGCAGTTTCGCAAACATCGATTCGAGTACGGCGATCAGCACCGCCAATCCCGACACTTTCACGAGATACGTCGCGAGACCGATGCCGAATGCGGCCGGTTCTCCAGTGGTCGCAATCCCCCATGGGGCGAAGACGTTCGCGATCAACGTAAGGAACACGAGCAGCTTGAGCCCCGACGCCCATTCGACCAGCGCCAGATAACGTCCGGAATACTCCAGGATCATCGCCTCGTGAATCATGGTGAGTTCCAAGTGCGTCGCCGGATTATCCACGGGGACCCGCCCGGTTTCCGCGATAGCCACGATGAACAACGCGGCGAGAGCCATCAGATGGGGCGAGGGATCGATCGCGACACCCTCCAGCAAGGCGGTCTTGTGCACGATCGTACTGAGATTCGTCGAGCCGGCCGTCAGCGCAATCGCAAAAATCGAAAGAATCATGGCGGGTTCGGTCAGCGAGGCTACAATCGCCTCGCGACTGCTGCCCATGCCGCCGAACGCAGAGCCTGCGTCAAGCCCCGCCAGGATCAGAAAGAAGGTTCCCAACGCAAGGAGATAGACCAAGGCAATGATATTGCCTGCGAAGCTCAGGGGCGTCTTCGATGCGAACACAGGCACGAGCAAACCGGCCGCCAGGGTTGTGGCAAACAGGAGATAGGGCGTCGCGCTAAAGATCCAGGAGGTGGTGGTCGAGACCACCGGCTGCTTGCGGAAGAGCTTGGCAAGATCCTGATAGGGCTGGAACACCGTGGCGCCTCGCCGAAGTTGGAGGCGCGCTTTCACTTTCCTGATGAGTCCCACGATGAAAGGGGATACCGCCAGCAACACGACCATTTGGGCGAGGACCAGAATGATGGCTTGCAACATCGTCTTACACCGCAACCAACAGCAGGACGATTAATGTGACGAAAATATAGGCGAGGTAGAGATGCAGACTCCCTGCCTGGATCACCCGGAGCTGGTCCGCAATCGTTGTAAATCCTGCAACCACGGGATCATAAAGATACTTTTGAAACAGCGGTTCAATGTGAAACTCAAACCGCCGCCGTTTCGCGAAGTATCGTGACTCTTCGAGAAACTCCGTCTCGAGTTTGACGGTCGGCTGATAGATGGTACTGAAGACTCGTTTGATCGGTTGCACAAAACCGGTTGCGGTATACTCCATGCGCGGAGTGAGGTTGATCCCACAGCCCCATGTCTTATAGTGACGCACACGCACCAGCCCGCCAAATGCCGCGACGAGGCCGAGTGCGAGCAACGACAGCGCGACCAGCAGCAGCGCGAGGACCGGCGTTGAGAGGCTGGAGAACTCGGTATTGACCGGAGCCAAAGCCCACCCATCCAAGGCCAGCACCTTGCTCTCGATCGACGCATTCGCGAACGGTGTGACGACCCGGTCCAACAGCGGCACGACCACCATCGGCGCGAGGCCAAGCACGATGCAGGCGAGTGCTAAGAGGGCCATTCCGGCGCGCATTGTCGGCGGCACCTCCGCCGCGTGCCGTGCGTGTGTGCTTCGCGGCAGCGCGAGGAATGAAATTCCGAACGCTTTCGCGAAGCACGCAAGAGCGAGGACCCCAGTGAGAGCGAGCATCGCGGCTGCGAGCGGCAGGATGAGTTTTAGAAAGAGGCTGGGAAGGTGAAAGCTGAGAAACAGGCTTTGGAAGACCAGCCATTCACTGACGAATCCGTTGGTCGGCGGCAAGGCGGCGATGGAAACCGCACCGATGAGAAAGCAGGCGCCGGTCCACGGCATGCGCCGCAACAGGCCACCGTACTCCTCCATATTCCGCGTATGAGTGGCGTAGAGCAACGAGCCGGCGCCCAAGAACAAGAGCGCCTTGAACACGGCGTGGTTGAGTGTGTGATAGAGGCCTGCAATCAAGCCGAGGGCGGCGAATTCGACAAGGCCGTACGTCTGAAAAATCATCCCTGCACCGATCCCGAGCAGAATGATCCCGATGTTCTCGACGCTGTGATAGGCCAGCAGGCTTTTGAGGTCATGTTCCATCAAGGCGTACATCACGCCGAGCAGCGCTGAGAATGCGCCAATGGCGAGCACGGTGAATCCCCACCACCAAGGGAACTGCCCGCCAAAAAAGTCGAAGTACACCCTGATCAGCGCGTAGATGGCGGTCTTGATCATGACGCCCGACATCAGGGCTGAGATATGCGAAGGAGCGGCCGGGTGCGCATAAGGTAACCACACATGAAGGGGCACAATACCGGCCTTGGCTCCGAAACCGATCAGCGCCAGCAGAAAGGCAAGGGTTCTCATGCCCTCCGGCAAGGCCTGCTCGGGATGACGGAAGGCTTCAAACGAAAACGACCCGCCCGCTTGAAAGAAAATCAGGAAGGTCAACATGATGAAGGCGGTCCCCACGTGGGTCATGATCAGATAGAACAAACCGGCATAGCGCACGTCGCTCTTCTCATGCTCGGTCACCACGAGCAAATAGGAGAACAAGGACATCAGCTCCCAAACGATGAGGAAGAAGAAGCCGTTGTCGGCGAGGACCACCAGCGTCATGGAAAGCAGAAAACCGTTATAGAGGGAGCCCAACAGCGCGATCGACACCCGGCCGTACAATTCGGTGACATAGCCGATCGCATAGATGGAAGCAGCTAGGCTGACCAATGAAATTGTCAGCAGAAAGAAAGACGAAAGAGCGTCAAGGCGGACCGCGAAGGTTAGAAGAGGCAGGGTGGAGGGCACAGACGTCGTCAATGGGTCAGGGGCGAGAAGGCCGGCGATGCCCAGGCAACTCCCTCCTATCCCCGCAAGCGCCGCCAGGCCATGAGCCACGAGGTTCTGGATCTTCGGCCTGGCGGGAATACAGAACGGGAGAAGCAGTCCGGCCGCATAGCTGAGGAGAACCAGTAGAAGCAGAATGGCCATATGCCGGCGACGGCTTACGGCTCCTGACGAATGAGGGTGGGAACGATCTGGCTCTGGACTTCATCCGTGACGGCGAACCGCGTATACGGATGGTCGACCATTTGATTGGCATAGAGCCGCCCGACCGGTGCGGGGATTCTGACATCCATTACAGTCTGTCCCTTTGGGGGAATCGTAATCACTTGTTCTTTCGCGCCGCCAATATAGGGATGCCAAACGACCAGCTTATAGGTGCCCGAGGGGATGTCGCTGATTGCAAAATGTCCATCTTGGTCTGTCGTCGCATAGTAGGGATTCTCCATCGCCAATCCCCAGCTCTCCATGTAGGCATGGAATCCGCACTGCATGACGAACACCCGTCGGCCCTTCGACATGCCGACGAGCTGCTTCATCGGTTCACCCGCCAAATGCTTGTGATACATGGAGGCGTCGCTCCGGTCTTTGAGATCACGCGGGTGTTGCGGATTCATCGGCAGGGGCACGTTGAAGAGGACGCGTGGGCCGAGCTGAGAACTTTCATAGGCTTGTATGTCGTGCATGACCGGATCCATGTTCACGACCATGACGTTCTCTTTTTCCCGAACAATCGTCGTAAACGGAACGAAACGGCAATCCCGCGCTTCAATGCGCGGACTCGTAAAGGTGGATGCAAAGCTCTTCCCTTTCTCGATGCCTTGAAGGTAGACCACCACGTCCCGAAATTCGCCGGCCGGCCCGACATTGAACGGCTGCAACAAGCGCCATCCGTGACCGTCTGAAATACGGCCACAATAGATCTGGTCAGGCAGTGTCGTCAGATTGTAGCCCTTCGGTTTCGGGACTTGCCCTTCGAGCTTCACGGTACCGAGCACCGTTCCTCCATCGGTTACCGTTGTTTCTTCATAGGCCCAGGAGGCCTCTCCGTTGAGGCAGGTCGCAAGGAGCAGGATGACGATGAGGTAGTGCATATCAAGTCTCCTTTTTGTCCGGTCTATGGCAGATATTGATGATGATCAGATAGACGGAAAGGGTCGTCCGGCCCGGTTTTTCCGACACCGGCTCACGCCTTCGCGGGCCTTCAGATTGTTGGGATCAAAATCCAATACCCTTTTCCAATGGCATGACGCTTCGTCAGGCAGATCCAACTCCTCGAGCAGGAGCGCCAATGCGCAACGAGTCATGACATCCGTGGGGCACACTCTGAGAAGCTTCTGTAATTCAGCGAGACGCTCGATCCGTTTGTTCCGCATGCGCTTCCCTCGACCTGTGGTGGTATTTCACAGGAGTTTTAGACCGATTGAACGACCGCAAGTCCCGCAGGACTCCATACACTACCGCCAGCAGCAGTAGTGCGATCGGCAGGTTAAAAGGCCACAGGTCCCAAAAACTTCCGACCGCAAGACACAACGATCCTGCTAAACACAGAAATTCCAGCCGGCCAACCTGATTCCTAGAAGGTGGGATCATTGTTTCAACCTGTGCTGGCAAAGATGTCTGAGCGCAATTGCAGGGAAGATGCCGGAGAGTCGCTTGAGATGGTGGTTAGAGAAAGGTAAACAAATTACGTGCTTGCGGAAGAGAGCACTCGCTATGCCACAGCTGCGGCCTTCGGCAGTGCGTCCCTCCTGCAAAATTTGCAGATTAATGGATGGTGGGCTTTAAAGCGCTGCAAATTTTGCAGGAAGGAAGTAGATGATGTGATTTGCAGTTACTCGCGGATACCGTACTCTTTGATTTTGTACTGAAGGGCACGCAAACTGATGCCTAGAAGTTTGGCCGCCTTCTCTCGATGATTGGCGACTTCCGTGAGCGTGCGGCGGATCGCTTCACGTTCAATATCCTTCAAAGGGGACCCCAATGAAACGACCATGGTGCGCGCATCTTCCCTGCTTGCCTGAATCTCTTCTGGCAGATGTGCTGGCTCAATCAGAGGGTCTTTCACTGTGACCACTAACCGTTCGATGAGGTTCCGCAGTTGCCGAATGTTGCCCGGCCAAGCATAGAGCCGTAACAACCGCATCGCTTGCCGAGAGATCTCTTTGGGCTGGCGGTGATGCTGAGCTGAAAATTCTTCCATAAACCGGTCGGCCAAAAGCGGGATGTCGTCCCCTCGTTCGCGCAGCGGCGGCAGATGGATAGGAACGACGTTGAGCCGGTAGTAGAGGTCTTCGCGAAAATCTCCCTCTTTGACCGCTTCTTCTAGATTCCGGTTGGTGGCGGCTACAATCCTGGTATCGACCTTCACAATTTTGGTTCCGCCCAATCGTCTAAACTCCTTCGTCTCTAGCACGCGTAAGAAATCGACTTGCGACTTGAGCGACAATTCTCCAACCTCATCCAACAACAACGTGCCGCCGTCCGCAAGTTCAAATCGTCCCATCTTGTTGGTCGTGGCTCCCGTGAAGGCGCCCTTTTCATATCCGAATAGTTCGCTCTCGAAGAGATTTTCGGGCAGCGCGCCGCAATTCAGGGTGACGAATGGACCGTTGGCCCGGCGGCTCTTGTGATGAATCGCACGAGCCACGAGCTCCTTTCCGGTTCCGCTTTCTCCTGTGAGCAGAACGGTGACGTCACTATCCGCCACCATGTCCACCAAACCGTAAACCCGCTGCAGCGGTTCGCTTTCACCGATCATCTGCTGGAAGCGTGTCCTGGTCTCAAGGCGATCCTTGAGTTGCTTATTTTCAAACGCCAGAGTGTGGCGCTCGAGAGCTTTCTCTATCACCACGGCAAATCGTTCACGATCGATGGGTTTCGTGACATAGTCATATGCGCCACGTCGCATGGCCTCGACCGCAGTGTCGATGGAACCATAGGCGGTCATCACGAGAACCTCGGTGTCGGGCCACTTCTGCTTGAGCCGGCGTAGAAATTCCATACCGCCCATGCCAGGCATCTTGAGGTCCGTGAGAACCAGATCAACGGCGGCCGTCTCGAGTTGCTCCAGTGCTTCTTCTGCGGTTCCAGCACCGCGTACCTGATAATGTTTCTTCTCGAGGAGCGTCACCAATGCTCCCCGGATGTTCAGCTCATCGTCTACGACGAGAATGCGGCCTCCGCCTGTCACGATCTCGCCTCTATTTCCTGCGGTTGGGTCACCAGGGCAGGGAACCTCAGTGCAACGGAGGTTCCAGTTGCCGGTGCACTGGAGACACTGATCAATCCGCCGTGGTCCTGCATGATCCGGTACGCAATGGCGAGGCCAAGTCCCGAGCCGCTTGGTTTCGTGGTGTAAAAGGGATCGAAGAGCCGAGGCAACGCCTCCTCCGGTATTCCCACGCCGGTATCTCGTACCGTAATTTCGACCCAGCGTTTTCCATCGGCCGTGCATGTGGTTGCCGTGATATGACAGCATCCACCTTCTGCCAAGGCATGGAAGGCATTGACCACGACATTCACCAACACCTGGCTGATCTGTGTCTCATCACCCAGTACTGGCGGCAAATCTTTCTCGATCGTGTGCTCAAGATGAATCCTGTGCTCCTGCGCTTCAAGCTGCATCAACGCAACGATATGTTCAATCACGCGATGAACGTCCACTTCGTGAGTGTCTATGGAGCTGGGACGGGCGAACTTCATAAAATTGTCAAGAATCGCGGACAGACGTCGGCATTCCGCGTTCAAGATTTGTAAATAATGTGCGGTCCGCCTCTTAAGGGGGCCCTGCTCCTGTAATTCCTCTTCGAGGAGATGCAAGTTCAAATCCATCGCGCTCAAAGGGTTGCGCAATTCGTGCGCGACTCCTGCGGACAAGGTGTGAAGGGCTGCGAGTTTTTCGGCGATGCGAACACGTTGCTCGAGTCCCAGCCACTCTGTGACATCCTGCGCTTGCAGGAGGATGCCGGCCGGTTGGCCATCATCTCCTGTCAATTCGACCGTGCTGACGCGTATCGTCTGGAGTCGGCCATTGACGCCTTCATACGGCAAATCTTTTTGGGTCGTATGCCTATGGTTCTTCAGCGCCATCTCGAGCACTTCCCGAATGAGTTCACCACGGACAAACACCGATTCATAGGACGTGCCGAGCAAATCAGCCGCCGGCCGTTTCAGCACCGCTTCGGCGGTGGGGTTTACTGCTGTAATCACGCCGCTCCTATTTATGGTCAGGATGCCAGTCGGAATGCTTTGCAAAATGTTCCTCGCGAGCCCTTTCACTTCTTCAAGGGTCCGCTTGGTGCTCGTATAGTGCAAAAAGCTCATGACCGCTGCGATACTGACAGCCATTCCGAGGACAATGAGCAATGCCAGCACGACTAGATCGGGCTGGGAAAGTGCTTCGACGCGCAAAAGCAGGAGAATGACGAAACCGATGCCGAGCAGGATGGGGATGGATGCGAGGAGCCAAATAGGAGCCTTACGAAAGAACGCGGCTTGAGGGATGGGTCTAAACATGGCTGCGTGAGCAAGCGGGAGCCGGGCTTATGCTACCACGGCCCCGTGCGAGCTGTACACAAGACCAGGAGCTTCACAGACTTATGGTCATGAAATGCTGAGGAGGTGCTGTCAGCAAGAGGCGGAGAGGAAATGACTCAAACTTGGGCTTCCCTGAGCGCCTTCGCGGCTTCTTCCGGCGAGACTGGATTGATATAGAACCCCGTGCCCCATTCGAAGCCGGCCACCTGCGTGAGCTTGGGAATGATCTCGATGTGCCAGTGATAGAAATCGCCGGTTTTCTCGTGCAGCGGCGAACTGTGAAGGACAAAGTTATAGGGGGGTTTGCTGAGCACCTTGTCCATGCGGCGCAGTGATTCGGAAAGAATCGGCGCGAGGAACTCAAACTGCTGTTTGTGGCTCTCTTCAAAGTAACCGGCATGCCGCTTTGGCAGAATCCACATCTCGAAGGGAAACCGGGCCGCAAACGGCGTGACGCAAAGGAACTCTGGATTATCCGCCACTATGCGGTCGCCTTCTGACAGGTCCTGTCTGAGAATATCGCAGTAGATGCACCGTTCCTTCTGCTGGTAGTGGACGCGACAGCCCTCGATTTCATTCATGACGCTGGTGGGAATGACCGGCAACGCAATCAATTGCGAATGGCTGTGCTCGAGCGTGGCGCCGGCGGCGGCGCCATGGTTCTTGAAAACCAAAATGTACCGGAGTCGAAGATCCTTCTTGAGATCGATGACCCGGTCGCGATAGGCCCACAGCACATCCTCAATGCTCTTCGTCGGCAGCTCGGCCAGGCTCTCTTTATGGCTAGGCGTTTCAATAATGACTTCGTGGGCGCCGATGCCGTTCATCCGATCGTAGAGCCCCAGGCCTTCACGGCCCAATTCTCCTTCGACCTGCAAGGCGGGAAATTTATTCGGCACGACGCGGACCGTCCAATTGGGGGCATCCGCTTCGGCGGGTTGCGGACGGTAGGCCATAATTTCTTTCGGCGTCAGCCGTTCTTGTCCAGGACAAAACGGGCAGAGCGCGGTTGAGATCGGTCGGATCGGCTGCATCTGCGCAAAGTCGTGCGGACGGCCGTTCCGTTCCGTTGAAATGATGACCCAGCGACCAACGATGGGATCGCGACGTAAGTCAGGCATCTGCTCACTCCAAGGCAAGGGGCAAGGGGCTAGGGGCGAGAGGATCGATTTCTGTCTGACCACTCGCCACCGGCCTCTCGCCTCTTGCCTCTCGCCCCTTGTCCAAGGTTCATACTCTCCACACTGTCGCTTCGAACTCCGATCCAGGTACAGCCAACGCGACCGGCTGATGGCGTGGGTAGCGGGCCATCTCCAGTCCGCTGCTATACACGAGCAGCGTCATCTGGAGCGGTTGTCCCTCCTCGACGTGAAGTTCTTTGAATGGAAGGGCCAGTTCCATGACCTGTTCCCATGCCACTCGTTCCGAGCGACTGATCTCTTGCCAGCACCCGTCCTCGCTCCGTCGGGACAGGACATAGTGGTCAGGGGAAGAAAGGGAGATTTGGAGCCGATAGCTCTCACCCGGCGTCTGAAGCCAGCATTCAATGCGGAGGGCCGCCTTCTGGCTCAGAAGCGATTGGCCGGGATCAAGCCGAAGATACAGGTGATCCAAATCAAAGCCGTAACGAATGGCCGTAAAGAGACCCTCAGCTTTCCACATGGCGCCCAGCGGAGGATTGGGATTGATTGTCCCGGCCCCGCGCCATTCGAAAAAATCGGTCACCATTCCGTCGAGCGTCGGTCGAAGCAGCGAGAGCGGCTGCGTCATTTGGTCCCGGCTCAGGAAACGCCGCGCCTCGCAGAGCGGTTGATTGAGCAGATCCGGAGGCGCCAGGCCGGCGAGTGTCCAGACGTTGCGAAGATGAGTGCGAAACAACCGGTCGAACTCTTCCTTATAGGCGGTATCGAAATCGTCGCCGTACCACCAGAACCAGTCGCTCCCTTCGGCGGCATACAGTTCGTGCCAGGCGGCGTGAGCCCGGTCCGGCGGCAGGCTGGGGCTGGCCTCCAGCAGCCGGGACCTCGTGTGGCTCAGGAGATCCCATCCCCTGTTGTCCTCAGCATGACCAATCCAAATCTTGAAGTCTTGATTGATCCATGACCCCGAGTGGAGATGAGGCAAGTGCGGCATCTCGGCTGTGGCGTCCAGGGCCTCGGAGATGGTGGCGGTGTTGACTCGAAATGACCCGCCCTCGTCCAGGGCGCCTTGGCTCAATGCTCGATACAGATAAGAGAGAAACTGTTCGCCGCCTTCATAATAGTGCTCCCAGGGATTCTCGCCATCGAGGATGACCGGGATGAGCACGTCGTTCTGCGGCGTATCGAGGGCGATCTGTTTGATACGGCGGAGCACGTCATCGCCCGCCGTATCGGCCGTCGTTTTATGGTACAGAAAGCCGAAGCCGTCTGATAGCTCTCGGTCACGAAAGACAATCGCGGCTTCCTCTCCAGCTTGCCCCACGCGATACGGGCGATAGAGCTGAGAGTGCCGATCCCAGGGGATCTGCGAGGTCTCGAGTGAGCGGGCGAGGATGCCTTCATCCGTCGCAAGCCAACGCAGTCCGAGGCGGCGGAGCAAAGGAATCAATTCAGGACAGACAGAGCCTTCCGAAGGCCAGAGGCCGGCTGGCGGCGTGCCGAACGTGGCGGTGTGATAGTCCACGGCCAGACGCAGTTGTGCCTCCGCATCTTCCGGGGCACGAAACCGTGAGGGCAGCGGAAGATCTGGTCTGGCCCGGCGCGTGTGCTCGGTGTCGAGGACGAGTGGAAGGATAGGATGATAGAAGGGTGTGGTTGTCAGTTCGATCTGGCCACGCTCCGCCAGCCGGCGATACATCGGCACGATGGCCTGCACCGTCTCTTGCTGGAGCGCCAAGACCTCATGCTTCTCCTCTTCCGTAAAACCTCGGTTTTTCGCTCGCAGCGCCGCCAGCCGCGGATAGCGGTGAACCGCTCCATAGCCGAACCAGGCCAGATTGAACCACACTTGAAGGTCCAATAGTTCCTGGGTGGTGAACTGGCGGGCGAGGAGTTGCAGATCCTGTCCCTCGATGTCCAAGCCTCGCTTCGCCAGCAGTTCGTGGTAGCGGGGGAAGGGGCGGATCATGGTGGCCCAATTGATCGAAAAATAATGGCGGATGAGGAACGCCTGTTCCGCCTGACTCAGATCGGCGGCGCGTCGCTGTGCATGTTCTAAAAACAGATCCTGAACGGCGCCATCGCCGCTCTCCTTGAGCTGGACGAGCAGGGAGGGAGTGAAGTTGAATGTGGCGTGGACGTGCGGGAACTGGTCGAGAAGAAAAGCCATGTCGAAATAGGCCTTGGTAGCATGCAGGCGAACCCATGGCATGCTGGCCGACCGCGAGACGGGGTCGGTGTAGTACGGCTGATGCATGTGCCAAAGAAAACACACGCGAACAGTTTTCATAGGCGGGTCGAAAGGATATTGCGGACTTTTCAAGAGTATGTCATAGGGATATCTACCTTGCAATCAACGGAGGAAAATGCAAAAAGCCTCTGCGCCGAGCATCGAAAGTCCTGCAGGCCACTGGATGCGAGCGTGGCTCCCAGTGGTGTTGTACATGGGAATCATTTTTTATTTTTCCTCGTTGCCCTATCCCGAGGAACAACTGCCGAAATTTCTCTTCAAAGCACTCGGCGACAAATTGTTGCATGCCATTGAATACAGCGTGCTGGCCATCCTCTGCTATCGAGCCTTCCGTCGATCGGCAGGACTGTATGCTGCAAACTCCGCCGTCGTGCTCGCCATCGCGGTTGCATCCTTGTACGGCGCGACGGACGAAGTTCATCAAGCCTTCGTGCCGTTTCGCTCGTCCACCTGGTCGGATTGGGTCGCCGATACCGCCGGGGCGGTGATCGGCGCGATTGGTGCTCGGCAGTTCATGGAGCGCGGAGCGAAGGACGCGATCTCGTGACAAGCTTTTGTTGTGCCGGTATAATGCCGCGCTGATGGCGACGATCGATCCTGCCACGATCAAGCGACCGCTGGCTCTCCCGGATCGAGCGCTCGTGGCTGAAACGGTCCATGCCCGGCTGCCGTTTCGAGCGACATTCAAAACCCTTCTTCCCCTTGCCGGTGACGCCTCCAATCGACGCTACTTCCGGATTCAGCTCAATGACGCCACGCCTTCGTCCGTCATTCTGATGCAGCTGGCCGAGCCTGAAGCCTTCAAACAATCGGAGGAGGCGGTAAGCGGTGCGGCCCATTCGATCGCCGAACTACCGTTCACCAATATTCAGACTCATCTCGCAAAGGCCGGCGTCTCGGTGCCGGAGCTCTATTATTACGACCAGTCTGCCGGACTACTCTATCTCGAGGACTTTGGAGACCTGACGCTGTCGGACGCCTGTGCCCACGACCGCACGGCCGATCTCGAAGCGCGCTACACGGTGGCGATCGATGTCCTGGTGCGCATGCAAGTGAAGGCGACGTCGCCCGCCGATCCCCGCTGCCTGGCATTTCATCGAAGCTTCGACGTGCCGCTCCTGATGTGGGAGTTCGATCATTTCTTGGAATACGGCATCGCCGCTCGACATAGTACGCCCGTGGACAGCCGAGATGAAGTTGCGATTCGCGAAGAATTCCGTAAGATCGCTGAACTCCTGGCTGGACAGCCCCGGGTGTTCGTGCACCGTGATTACCATTCGAGAAATCTGATGGTGGCCGGGAAGCGGCTGGGCGTGATCGATTTTCAGGATGCGTTGATGGGACCGGCCACGTATGACCTGGCCTCGCTGCTGCGCGATGCCTATATCGCGCTCGACGAGTCGTTGATTGACCGGCTCATCGACTATTATCTGAACCAGCTCCAAGAGGAACGCCATCTCTGGATGAACCGGGAGGCGTTCCGTCGCTTGTTTGATTTCACAAGCATTCAACGCAACCTGAAAGCCGCTGGCCGGTTCGTGTACATCGATCGAGTGAAAAATAATCCGAAATTTCTCGCGGACATTCCTCGAACGCTTGGCTACGTCAAACGGAATCTCTACAAGTATCCCGAGTTGTTCACGCTGCGGAAGCTCATGAGCCGGTATGT
>DATIGH010000240.1:0-16926 GCA_035454845.1 Nitrospira sp. | reverse complement strand
CACCCTTCACGAGATACGTGCCTATTCGAGTCCCTGCTCCGCCAGTTCGATCGCCTTCATCATCGCCCGCGCTTTATTGCAGGTTTCTTCGTACTCGTGTTCTGGATGGGAGTCCGCCACGATTCCGGCGCCGGCCTGGATAAACGCCTGATGCTTTTTGATGACCACCGTACGAATGTTGATGCACATGTCCATGTTCCCCGAAAAACTGAAATAGCCGACAGCGCCGGCGTAGGGACCTCGTCTGGTCGGCTCCAATTCATCGATGATTTCCATCGCCCGGATTTTCGGCGCTCCGGAGACCGTGCCGGCCGGAAAACAGGCGCGCAAGACGTCGTAGGACGTCTTGCTGGGATCGAGGCGTCCGGTCACGTTCGATACGATGTGCATGACGTGAGAGTAGCGCTCGACATGCATCAACGAGTCGACAACGACTGAACCGGAGCGGGCGACTCGTCCCACGTCGTTGCGACCCAAATCCACGAGCATGACATGTTCGGCCCGCTCTTTTTCATCCGCCAAAAGCCGGCGTTCCAGTTGGTTATCTTCTTCGACGTTCTGGCCACGACGGCGGGTCCCTGCGATCGGCCGAACGGTCACCACCCCGTCTTCGCAACGTACGAGCGTCTCGGGCGAGGAGCCGACCAGTTCGACGCCCGCCACGCGAAGATAATACATATAGGGAGACGGATTCACGACGCGAAGGGCTCTATACAGCTGCAAGGGGGGCGCCTGCACGTTCGTTTCCCAACGCTGCGACAAGACGGTTTGAACGACGTCGCCGGCCCGGATGTACTCCTTTGTGCGTACGACCATTTTCTCGAAATCGGCCTTGCTCAGATTTGATGTAAACGTGATGGGACGTCGTCTTCGATGGGGACGTGTTCTGCGAAGGGGGCGCTTGAGGCGGGCAATCATGCGTTCGATTCGATCCGTTGCGGCGCGATATGCCCGCGTAATGTCGCGCTCTCCAGTCGATGTCACGTGGGCATTGGCCACGACTTTGATCTTCTGGGAGACATTGTCGAAAATCACTAAGGTATCGGTCAAAAGAAACGCAAAGTCCGGCAGATTGACGTGCTCCTTCTGACGCCTGGGCAGCTCTTCAAACGTCCGGACGATGTCATAGCTCAAGTAGCCGACGGCTCCCCCCACAAAACGGGGAAGGTCAGGGACGACGACGGGACGGTAGGTCGCCATGATTTCCTTCAGCCGCTCGAGTGGATTGCCGCGGCTTGAGATGCGCTTCTTCTGCTTCCCCCGGAGAAGCACAAGATCCCCGTGATCCTCATAGATGACGACCGGAGAGCCGCTGCCCAAAAAGGAATAACGGGCCCACTTTTCTCCTCCCTCGATACTTTCCAGCAAATAAGCAGTCGGGCCGTGGTCGATCTTTGCAAAGGCCGAGACAGGAGTATCGTAGTCGGCCAGGATTTCACGGTAGAGGGGAATGAGGTTTCCCTCCCCGGCATAGCGACGGAATTCTTCCAGGCTGAGTGAATACGTCGGGGAAGGCATTCTCTTTGCCTATGGCTCCTCGCTCACGATCAACTTTTGCCCGACTTCGATGATGTCGTCGGGAAGCTTGTTCCACTTCCGCAGGGTATCGACCTTCACCCCGTAACGCCGGCTGATGCGGTACAGCGTCTCCCCTGGCTTGACCACATGGACGTTCGGTACCGATTTTACGTCCATTTGCATATCAGCCGGCGGAGAGGAGGTCTCGGACAAAGAGCCCGGCGCAGTTCCCAGCAACTCGCTCATGCTCGGCATTGATTCGGGTGCAGGTGCTTTGGCGGCCGGAGGCGCCGCGCGCTTCATGTCCCCCTTGGATTTCCGTTCCAGCAGCGCCGCCTCTTTGATCGCCTCGTTCTCTTCCTGCGACCGCGCCAGTTGTTCGCGCACGGCCTGCACTTGAGCGGTCAACTCTCGGTTGCGCGTTTCGTATTCTGTCAATTCTCGCTTGGTGCGTTTGACTTCATTGTCGAGTTCGCCTGTCCGCTTCTCTTCCTGGGCCAGAAGCCGCTGAAAATTCAGACTCCGCGCCTTTTCCGCCTCGTATTTTTCCGACAGCACGCAGCCGCTGAGTACCAGTCCTCCACAGATCAACATCATGATCCGGCCGGCCGGCGACAGCAGGGATGTGCTCATCCTCGCGTCCTCTTTCATATCCTCCTCCTCGTTAGCACCGTGATGCGTCCCCCGTGCGTTCCCGATCCTGCCGCAGTGCGCGCCATCCTCTCGATTGGGATTGGATAGAATAATGGCCAAAGGCGCGAAAGTCAAAGCGATCGGGGACGAGACGGCGGGTTTGACCCTAGAGCATTCGCTATGATAACAACTCACTTTGAGGGTCCTTCCTCCCTCGAAACGTCAAGATCTGATCTTCCCTGCTCAATTCATGACGACGACAGACGTCCAGGCTCGACTCGTTGCCCTACGGGATGAGATCCGGCGGCACGACTACCTGTACTACGTCAAGGCCAGGCCGGAAGTCTCGGATTCGGTCTATGACCGTTTGTTTCGCGAGTTATCGGAGCTCGAGCGGGCGCATCCTGAATTAGTCACACCCGACTCGCCGACGCAACGGGTAGGTGCTCCGGCACTCGATTCCCTGAAGAAAGTCCGCCATGAACAGGCGATGCTGAGCCTGGACTCACTCGTCAATCTCACCGATGTCATGGCATTCGATCAACGCATGAAACGGGAACTTGGGGTCCCCGCCGTTGAATATACAGCCGAACCCAAATTCGACGGACTTTCCGTGGAGCTGCTTTACGAAGGGGGTGTGTTCACCAGAGGCGCCACCCGGGGAGACGGAACAACCGGAGAGGATGTGACGATCAACCTGAGAACCATACGGTCGCTTCCCCTCCAATTACGGGCCGAGACCGATTATCCGTCGCGAGTGGTGGTGCGGGGTGAAGTCTACATGCGACTCGACGATTTTCAGACGTTGAACCGCATGATGACTGAACTCGGTGAAGAGGGATTTGCCAACCCAAGGAACGCCGCCTCGGGGGCGTTACGGCAACTCGACTCGGCGATGACTGCCGCCCGCCCGCTGGCTCTCACCTGTTACGAAATCATGGCATGGTCTGGAAAAGGGTTGGCAACCCACTGGGATGAGCTTGAGGCACTGTCGCGATGGGGGTTTCCAGTCCCGTTGCACCGGCGTCTCTGCGCCTCGATCGAGGAAGCAATCGAATACCATCGCGACACGGAGACAATGCGCGACAGCCTTCCATATGAGATCGACGGCGTGGTCATCAAAGTCAACCGGCGGGATTGGCAGGACCGGCTCGGTTATAGATCGAGAAGCCCTCGCTACGCCGTCGCCTTTAAGTTTACCCCACGCAAGGAGGTCACGAAGGTACAGGACATCGTCGTCTCCGTGGGTCGCACAGGCACGTTGACCCCGCTGGCCCTGCTCATCCCGGTGGAAGTTGGCGGCGTGACGATCAGCCGCGCCACACTCCACAACGCCGATGAAGTGGCAAGGAAAGACATCCGTGTTGGTGATACCGTACGGGTCGAACGAGCGGGCGACGTGATTCCGGCTATCGCCGAGCGAGTGGCGACTCCGGACGATGTTCGCGGAGACCCCTTCCGTATGCCGGATCACTGTCCTGTGTGCGGCTCGAATGTCGCTAAAGAAGGGGCGTACTACTATTGCACCGGGCAGTCAGTGTGTCTGGCGCAGCTTCGAGGTGCCATCGAACATTTTGCATCCAAAAGCGCCCTCAACATCGAGGGATTGGGAAAGAAAACTGTGGCACAGCTGGTCGAGGCCAGACTGGTGCGTTCTCTGGCCGACCTCTACCGGCTGACAAAAGCGCAGTTGCTGACCCTTGAAGGATTCGCGGACCGGTCGGCGAGCCTGCTGCTGGCAGCCATCGAGCGAAGCAAGACCGTATCCCTCGACCGTTTCCTGATGGGCCTCGGGATCCGGCAGGTCGGACAACACATTGCCAAGGTGCTTGCAAAAGAATTCCACTCACTGCCGCGGTTGATGGAGGCCGATGAAAGCAGGTTCCTGCAAGTCGCGGCCATCGGACCGGAGATCGCCTCGAGCCTGGTCTCGTACTTCTCGGAAGAGCACAATCGCCGTGTGATTCAAGAACTGCTGGACAGCGGGTTTACGATTGACGCACCGCCGGCTTCCTCCCAGTCGCGTATGCTCGAGGGCAAGATTTTTGTCTTCACCGGAGGGCTCAAGGACTTGACCCGGGAGCAGGCAGGTCAGCTGGTGGAAGAGCGCGGTGGCCGTGTTGCGTCCAGTGTGAGCAGGAAGACCTCGTACGTCGTCGCAGGAGAAGATGCAGGATCGAAGCTTGAACAGGCGGCCAGGCTAGGAGTCACCGTGTTGACCGAGAAAGAGTTTCGGGCACTCGTGGACCCTCAAGGCGATCCCAGCCCTGTCGTTAGCTGACTAGATTGTAGTTCGGGGCCTCCACGGGAACCGGGGTTTTTTCCTCACGGAAGATCTGAACGCTGCGGATGGACCGAGGCTCGGCTTCATGGATCAGGATACGGCAATTTCCAATCCGTAACTCCTCACCGACCTTTGGAATACGGCCCAGTTCCTGCTGGATCAGCCCGCTGATTGTCACGGCCTCGTCGCCGAGATCCACCTTGAGGAAATCGTTCACCTTTCGAACCTCTGTACGGCCATGCACGAGGATGTGGTTCTTGCCCAGGCGCTTGATCAGCTCCTCAGTGATGTCCGTTTCATCCATGATCTCGCCGACCACTTCTTCAAGCAGGTCTTCGAGGGTCACGATGCCCATGACACCGCCGAATTCGTTTACGACCACAGCCATGTGGCGCTTTTCCTGCTGAAATTGCTTCATTAAATCATCGGCGGTCTTCCCAGCCGGCACGAAAATAGGCGGATACGCGATCTCCTTTAATTTGACATCGGTTTGATCCTTGGCCAATTCCGTGAGGGCCCTGCTCTTGTAGAGAATGCCGGTGATATTGTCGAGCGTGCCGTCGTACACAGGAATTCTTGAATACTTCGAGTTATACAAGAGCTCTTGCGCCTCCTTCAGGCGAAGGTTGCCGTCGAGCGAAAAGACATAGAGACGAGGGGTCATGGCGTCTTCCGCGGTGATGTCTTTCAACTGGAAGACGTTCTTGATCATTTTGACCTTCTCCACCTCGATGGCCCCGGCTTTTCCACCTTCATCGAGCATGATCTTGAGTTCTTCTTCGGTTACGAGCGGCAGAGTCAAGCCCTTTCCCCCTGTCACCTTATGGATGAACGGCACGATGATGGCCAGGATCGGTTTGAGCAGAAGTTGGACGCCGTAGACCGGATAAGACATGTTCAGGGTGACAGGTACGGCGAATTTGGCGGCCAAAGTCTTAGGGACGACGTCCACCGACACAAGTAGCACGAAAGTGAGGAGCCCTACGACGACGGCAATCGTATTATCAAAGAAGGTTCGGTCCGCTCCGTAGGTGTTCAAGGTCAGGAACGTTGCATACATGGGGATAGCGGTGCCGACCAGCCGGTCCCCCACCAGAATCGTAGCCAGAAGCTTTTGGGGGTCGCTGCGCAGATGGAGAGCCATCTTGGCGCGATGATTGTGGCTTTGAGCCAAGGCCCGAAGCTTGGTGTCGTTTACCGCGAAAAAGCCGATTTCCGCGGTCGAAATTACGGCAGAAAGAACAATAAGACCCAACAGAATCGCAATATCCATAGAGCTTCCGGTTTAGGGACGAGGGACGCGTACGGTTGTCCGGACAAGGGACATCTGCACGCTACTGCCGGCGATCGGACAGGAGAGCCGCATGGGGGAAAGGCCACAATCAATAATGTGGAAAGGGCCGGAGGGAGGTATAGTTTTCATGAGGTGTACATCTATCACAGGCAAGAATGGGGGGCAAGCACTTCAACAAAAGGCGCCGTAAAATCATTGGCTTGTAAATCAAGGGTTATCTATCGTCCCGGAAAACAAAGCCTTGGACGCCGAAGTCAGCTTCGAGCCTGAGTGCTGCTGACTCTGCTTGATTCTCGGTGTTGAACTCCCCCACGTGGACCCGGTATCTCCTTCCATCGGGAAGATCGACGGTCTGAATCCGTCCGCCCGGATACATGCGCTGGGCGCGTTCGAGGAGTGTCATGGCATTCCGCTGTTCCGCAAAGGAGCCGATTTGCACCCTCAGGAACCCCATGTCGCGCGTCCTTCCTTGGAATCCGATCACACGAAGCACGATCTGCTCAGTTCCACTTCCTACCATACCCAGCCTTTGAGCGCCGGCGTACGAAAGGTCCAGAACCCGTCCCTTGGCAAAGGGGCCCCGGTCGTTGATCCGAACCGTGACTTCTCGACCCGTGCTGGACGAGCGTACGATGGCAATGGACCCGAGCGGGAGCGTCCGATGAGCGGCCGTCAGTTTGTGCATGTCGTACCGCTCCCCATTTGCGGTCTTGTTGCCGTGAAAACCTGGCCCATACCAGGACGCCATCCCCCGCTCCACATAGCCGATGGGGTAACCCGGGAAATACACCGGCTTTGGCGCAGGACTGCTGCATCCTGCGAGGAAGGCCATGATGGCGCAGAGGGAAAGAACCGGAGAGAGAAGAGCGTGACGGATGCAGAGAGGCGTCACCACCCCATCAGAACTCGTCGAGCGATTGATCACGGAGGATGGAGAGAGCCTTCTCGATGTTCGAGACAGTGAGAACGACAATCGCGCGTTTGCCTTCCCTTGAAGGTGTACAGTAGCCGCACTTGATATTGATGCGCGCCCGCGTCAAGAGATCGGCGACCTCGTTGAGGGCCCCCGGTTTATTTTCCAAGCTGAGGATGAGAGCCGTTTCTTCCGTAAACTTGATTTTGGCCGTTCTCAAGGCGGTGCGTGCTCCCTCGAGGTCCGCAACCAAGAGCCTGAGCTTCCCGGTGCCGGTGACTTCGGGGGCGGAAAAGGCCTTGATGTTGACGCCCGCTTCCCCCAGAACGGAAGCCACTTGCGCCATGACGCCAGGGCGGCTTTGACCGCTAATGACGAGTTGTGTCGTTGTTGGCATCAGAACATCCTATTATAGCTAGTGGTAACTCCTATCATTTCCGGCAGGTAGATCGCAACTATGGCGGTGTTAAGCGCCGAGTCCTCCGTCGGTTAAAGCACGTGACACACCCCATTAATGAAGGTGAATTCATAGATGTAGCTCGGGGTGATCGACGCTTCCTGGGCCCGCTTCAACGCGAGCTCCTTCATACCGCTGGGCACAAGCAGGTAAAAGGGAATGCCTCGGGTGATTGCCTTTCTCCATTTGTCGGCAATATGGACATCCTCCAAGGAGCCTTCAGTTTCCACTTCCGCCATCCATTCAATCGTATTACCGCCCGAGCTGACGTACCATCCGACGATGTCGCAAAGCTGATTCAGCTCAGCCCAAGGGTTCTGCTCAACGCCTGTTTTGATGGTGACTTTACAGACGAAGGCCTTGGCCCAGCGCTGTGCGACCAGACTGACGACCTGGTCGTGAACCGTTTCGCTGCCCTGCTCGCGAAGAGTCGTCATCTCTCACCATGGGTTCGACATGCTAGGAGCATCCGCTTGTCGCGCCGCACCCCATGCATTTCAAGCAGGTGCCGTTTCTGACAAGTTTGAATTCATTGCAGCTTTGGCATGGATCCCCTTCATAGCCTTGAAGGCGCGCGTACTTCACGGCTTCCGCCGTGTAGGTCAACGTTTCCCGCTTAAGCTCGACCTTATGCGTCACGCTGCCATTGCCGTTTCCGTGGCCATTGCCGCCATGCCGAGGCTGTATGCCTCTTCGCGAGGGAAACAGGTCCGTACTGATCGACGAGGACGCCAGGCTCTGCGGATCGGCTTCTTCATCTGAGCATTCTGGATCCTGGTCGTCTTTTTTCACGGAGTCCATCCGCAAATCCTCTTCCTTGACTTGCGCAAGATCGTATCGGTCCAGATAGGTCACCGCCAGTTCGCGGAAGATGTAGTCGATGATCGACGTCGACATCTTGATGCGATCGTTCAATTTGACGGGACCGTTCGGTTCGAAGCGTGTAAACACAAAGGCCTCGACGAACTCCTCCAGCGGAACGCCGTGCTGAAGACCGAGTGAAATGGCGATCGCAAAGCAGTTCATCAAACTCCGGAAGGCGGCTCCTTCCTTGTGCATGTCCAGAAAGATTTCCCCTACCGTCCCGTCTTCGTACTCCCCCGTGCGAAGATAGAGCTTATGCCCTCCGATAACGGCCTTTTGCGTATACCCGTTTCGTCTTGCGGGAAGCGGACGCCGCTTGGCCAGGTAGCGGACCAAGACCCGCTCGGTGATCTTCTCGGCGATGTTGAGGACTTCCGTCGACGCCTCGACGGTCTTTCCGCTGTCCGTGGACGCCGAGAGCGGCTGGCTCAACTTTGACCCGTCCCGATAGAGGGCAACGGCTTTCACCATGCTCTTCCAGGCGAACAGGTAGGCCGATTTCACGTCCTCCAGCGTGGCGTCTGCCGGCATGTTGATGGTCTTACTGATCGCGCCGCTGATAAACGGCTGGGCGGCAGCCATCATGCGGATGTGCGCATCGACGGCAATGTACCGTTGGCCGATGCGGCCGCATCGGTTGGCGCAGTCGAATACAGGCAAATGTTCTGCTTTGAGATGCGGCGCCCCCTCGACCGTCATGGTACCGCAGCAGTAATCGTTGGCGGCGGCAATCTCTTCTTGAGTGAACCCGAGCGCCTTCAGCATATTGAAGTTCGCTTCGGCGAACTGGACATCCGTGAGGCCGAGTTTCGCGCGGCAAAACTCCTCCCCGAGCACATACTTATTGAATGCAAACTGGATCTCGAATGCCTGCGACAAGCCGCTTTCCATTCGAGCCAGCGCCGCATCGTCAAACCCCTTCTGTTTCAGGGTTTCGTGATTGATGAACGGCGCGCCTTGCAAGGTCTGACGGCCGACACAATAGTTGACGATGTCCTGCACCTGCGACGGCCCATATCCCAGTGTCTCGAGCGCAGGCGGCAGACTTTGATTGATGATCTTGAAGTACCCTCCTCCGGCCAGTTTCTTGAACTTCACCAACGCAAAGTCCGGTTCGATGCCCGTCGTATCGCAATCCATGACCAACCCGATCGTGCCGGTCGGCGCGATCACGGTGACCTGAGCGTTGCGGTATCCGTAAGCGGTTCCCAGTTCCAGGGCGCGATCCCATGCCCGCCTGGCGGCGATCAAGAGATCCGGGGGACAATGTTCGGCGTGGATGCCGACGGGCGGGATCGTGAGCCCCTCGTATTCTTCGCGAGGCGCGTTGTACGCGGCACGGCGGTGGTTGCGGATCACGCGCAACATGGCATCCCGATTCTTGGCGTATCCCGGGAAAGGCCAGAGCTCGGCCGCCAATTCTGCCGACGCACTGTAGGCTTCACCGGTCATGATGGCAGTGAGCGCTCCGCAGATGGCAAGCGCCTTCTCTGAATCATAGGGAATCCCCTGCCGCATCAGGACTGTGCCAAGATTGGCATAGCCCAATCCGAGCGTACGAAACTGGTAACTCTTTTCCGCGATCGCACGGCTGGGAAACGAGGCCATGAGCACGCTGATTTCTAACACCACCGTCCAGACCCGGACCGCATGACGGAAGTGCTCAAGTTCGAACTGGCCTTCGGCGGTGAAAAACTGCGCCAGATTCAATGACGCCAGGTTACACGCCGTATCGTCGAGGAACATGTATTCAGAGCAGGGATTCGAGGCATTGATGCGGCCATCCTCAGGACAGGTGTGCCACTCATTGATGGTCGTATCGTATTGCGTGCCGGGATCGGCACAAATCCATGCGGCCCAGGCGATGCGGTCCCAGAGATCACGCGCCTTGACCGTTTTCGAAACTTTGCCGTCGATTCGTCGTTTGAGCTGCCAATCGCCATCTGCTTCCAGGGCGGCGAAAAACTCATTGGGGATCCGCACACTGTTATTGGAGTTTTGGCCGGAGACGGTCTGATACGCCTTGCCGTCCCAGTTGGTATCGTACTCGTGGAACACAAAATGGGTGAATCCTTGCTGTGCGTAAGAAAACATCCGCTGAATGTAGGCTTCTGGAACGCTGTCACGACGTGCAGCCGTCAACGCTTCCCGTAGAATCGAGTTCTCCTTCGAGTCGATGGAAACATGTGGCGTGCCATCGGCATCGACGATATGGCAGGCTTTCAGCACGGCGTTAAGACGTTGAGCGCAAATCTTGGAGCCGGTTACCATCGCCGCGACCTTTTGTTCTTCGACCACCTTCCAATCGATAAATTCCTCGATGTCCGGATGGTCCAAGTCGAGACAGACCATTTTGGCAGCCCGCCTGGTGGTACCTCCCGACTTAATCGCGCCGGCCGCACGATCTCCGATCCGGAGAAACGACATGAGCCCGGAGGAGCGTCCACCGCCTGACAGCGGTTCACTGTCCCCGCGCAGCTTCGAAAAATTCGTTCCTGTTCCGGACCCGTATTTGAACAGACGGGCCTCCCTCACCCACAGATCCATGATGCCGTTTTCGTTGACGAGGTCGTCTTCGATCGACTGAATGAAACAGGCGTGAGGTTGTGGATGCTCGAACGCGTTCGTCGCCTTCACGACTTCTCGGGTCTTGGGATCGACATAGAAATGTCCCTGCGACGGACCGGACAAGCCGTAGGCATAGTGAAGACCAGTATTGAACCACTGAGGAGAATTGGGCGCCACCATCTGATGGGCCAGCATGTAACAGAGTTCGTCGTGAAACGCCGCGCTGTCCTCAATGTTCTTGAAGTAACCGTACGCTTTTCCCCAATGTGTCCAGCAGCCAGCGAGGCGCTCGAACACCTGCCTGGCATCCCGCTCACCACACAACACGGGTTTTCCGTCTGGGCCAAGAAGAGGGTTGCCGGTTTCGTCTCTCTGAGGGACGCCGGCTTTGCGAAAATATTTCTGAGCCAGGATGTCGATGGCCAGTTGTGACCAGGACTCAGGGATGTCGATTTCGTCCAACTTGAAGACGGTCGATCCATCAGGATTGCGTATCTCCGATGAGCGTTTCACGAACTTCAACCCTTCATAGGGACTCTGTCCGGAACGTGTAAATCGCCGTTCTATTCTCACGATGCCTCCCTCCCTAAATTCCGAGCCCATTGCAGCCACCCTCAGACCCTACGGAAGTGGTAGGTCTAAAGGACCAAGTTGTAGAACCAGCTGGCCTGGTAAACGCTTCGTTGAATGCTCCAGCCGGTCCCGGGGATGACTACATATAGGCATTGGATGGAATTGTCAATACCAAATATTGTGGCTCTTCTGTGGAAACAGGGGAAAGCCTGTGGATAGGAGTTGAGTCTTGATCAAGGCCGATTTGGTGGAAAATAGGGTGGGTTATCCACAGCTGTGGAGTGCGACTCCTAGAACGCCAGCCTGCCTAATCGGATGATTGCCTCGTCAATCCCCTTAAGTGGAAAAAAGGATCCCCCCACTCCAAGCACAACAAAGCGTGAGTCAAACACCGAGGTTTCATACACACTCAGGATCCCCCAATTCCGTCGAACGGTATGTGGGCGAACGGCAGTATTGATCAATTCATGGCTGTGCGAGCGGAAAATCGTTTTTAACATGGCCTGTTCGCGTGTCGATTGGCTTTGGTCGCTGCGATCCATCGCCTTACCGAGCTCAGTCTCTATAAAGGCTAAGTATTCATCCATGGATGGATTGGAGAGAACGAGACCGATGCTCGATCCCAGCGCAACGACCACGATGGCGAGCTGCAGCACGGCCATTCGAGAGTTTCCTTTGACAAATCCTGGCCGCATCTTTAGCCTACCTGCGAATTGCCATCTGGTCGAACGTCGACCAACCGCGGTGAACCCGGTTGAGGGATTTTCTCATGTTCGTATGGAGCAAGAAACTCGTTGCGGTACTCTTGGGAGCCTTCGTGATCATCTTAGGGGCGTTTCTCGTTCACGGTGCCCCCGACAGCACCAGTGGCCTGAAAATCCACACAACAAGGTGGATTACACTCAATTACATCGGTCTCATGATCTGGGTCTTTGTCTGGATGATTGACCAGACCCGTATGAGAGCGAAGAATGCCTGGGTTTGGTTGGTGCCGTTTGCGCTTGCGCCCTTACCGACCCTGCTCTTGTTCGTACTGTACCTTCAGCGCCGGCTCAAGCCGGTTTCATGAGTGCAGATTGCGCAGCAGGTGCGTCGGCTGCGTCCGGGGTAAGGTGCCGACGATATTGCCAGACCAGCCAGCAGCCAGGCAACGCCAGAAGAAACGAGAGAAAAAAGAACCAGCCCCACCCGAAAAGGCTCACCGCTTCAGCCGAAGGGCGACCCGAAAATACTCGCCCAAGGGCTTCCAGCGAAGACAGCAATGCGAACTGAGTCGCTGTATAGCGATGATCGCAGAGAGCCATGATCAGAGCGACAAACGCCGCCGTGCCCATGCCGCCTGTGACGTTTTCGATGACGACGGACGCGGCGAGGGCCTCATAACTTTTTCCGATCCATGCGAGCAGCATGAAAGAGAGATTCGACAGGGCCTGCAGAAGCCCGAAGAGCAGGAGCGACCGTGCCAGCCCGGTTTTCGCCATCACCATGCCGCCGGCCAACGCGCCGACCAATGTCGCGGCGATGCCCACACCTTTGACATATCCAACCTCGCTCGCGGTAAAACCGAGACCTCCGATGAAGAACGCGGTCTGCAACGATCCCGCGACAGCATCTCCGACCTTGTAGAGAACGATCAGACTCAGTAATCCGTAGATGCCGGGCCTCGCGAACAGTTCGCGCAACGGAAGGCCGACAGCTTCTGCGAGCGTTTTAGGCGGAAACCCGGCACGCGGAGGGTTTGGGCTCAATAGAACGGTCATGACTCCTGTGGCCATCAGGGCGGCCAGCACAAGGTAGGTGCCGCGCCAGCCGATGCGATCGGCTAAGACCAAAGCTCCCGCACTCGCCAGCAAAAGAGCCAGCCGATAACCGTTGACCCAGACGGCGGCGCCGAACCCCCGCTCGGCCGGCAGCAGCACATCGGTCCGATACGCGTCAAACACAATGTCCAATGAGGCGGACATGAAGGCCACGGCCACAGCGATGACGCCGAGCCACTGTGGTCCCGTTTCCGTCCCGACCAGACCCATCAACGCCAGACCGGCCGCGACCGCAATTTCCGTGAGAAGCATCCAGCCGCGACGCCGTCCCAACCATGGCAGCGTGATCCGGTCCATGATTGGTGCCCACAGAAATTTTAGACTGTACGGAAGGCCGACCAGTGTGAAGATGCCGATCGTTTTCAGATCGACTCCGGAGACGGTCAACCATGCCTGGAGGGTTCCGGATGTGAGCGCTAAGGGCAGTCCTGAGGCAAAACCCAACGGCAACATCAGACCGATGCGCTTGTTGCCGAGAATTTGTGCAAACGACGCAGTCATATGGCCGGAGGTGGTTGTGCGGGTCTAGGATAGCACCAGACCGATGACGCCCTTAGGAGAATCGGCAATTTCGCTCGAGTGAGCCGGCGCTTCGAGATAGGAGATGACTGCTCAGCAAGGCTGCCCGTTGAAGGTACAGGGTTTATAGCGGGTGATGTCGAATTCTACGTTTTCCTCGTAGATGCGCTCATTACCATTCACGCCGTCCTGTTCAGGATCATTCCACATTATATGATTCCACCAGTAAAACAGCGGGTGGACTTCAGTCTGATAGACAGGATTGCCGAAATTGCTTCTCGCGTATTCCTGGACCATGCGTCCGGTGACATAGTCGACCTGACCGTCGCCTTTCAGGGAATAGAGCATGAGAAACAATCGGGCTTCGTGGTCGTAGTGCTCGTCGATGCGGGTGTTGACGTCCGGTTCGATGGGCAGCACGTCCTTGGCAGAGACATGATGGCGCACGAGAAGAAGGCTCAAACACAGACAGCTGCATGCGATGAGTAGCCGAATCGCCACGACATCCTCGCACGGATTGTGAGGCCATGCTATCACGGTGATGCGCGTCCTTCAACCCACAAGACTTATGCCCGGCCGTACTTGCTCCACGCGGAAACAGCTCTCTATAATGCCCGCTCGATGAGAAAGCGCGTCTCACTTCACAGTCTGGGTTGCCGTCTGAACCAAGCTGAAACGTCTGTGCTTGAGTCCCAGCTGCGCCGTCGGGGGTATACGGTGGTTGCCTGGGGGGAGCCGACGGATCTCCTCGTCGTCAATACCTGCTCGGTCACAGCTGAGGCGGAGCGCACCTGCCGCTACGTGATTCGAAAAACGTTGAAGCATTCTCCTGAGGCTTTTGTGGCGGTCACCGGCTGTTATGCTCAGACGGGAATGTCCCAGCTGCGGAGCATTCCAGGGATCGATCTCATCGTCGGCAATCAGTTCAAGGCTGACCTGCCCTCGTTCTTGCCGCCACCCGAACGCCTTCGAAAGCAGTCCTCGCCCGACGTGATGCATACGAAGACGATGAGTCGCGGCGATTTTGTGCTTCCAGAATTCGGGCCGTCCGATGCCACCCGCGCCCCTTTGAAGATTCAAGACGGGTGCAATGTCATGTGCAGCTTCTGCATCATTCCGTTTGCGAGAGGACACGAACGCAGTCGCCTCCTCGATGATATTCTCGCGGAGGCGGAGCTCCTGGCGGCTCGTGGTCATCGGGAACTCGTGCTCACGGGAGTCAACATCGGGCAATATGACTCGCACGGCGTCAAGCTCACCGGTCTCATTGAGCGGTTGGAGACTATTGGCGGCATCGAGCGCATAAGGTTGTCTTCAATCGAACCGACGACGGTCCCAGACTCGCTTTTGGAGCAAATGGGTTCTTCGCGAAAGCTGTGCCCCTATTTACACATCCCGCTCCAAAGCGGGGACGATGCAGTTCTCGCCGGCATGAACCGTCCGTACGATGTGAGTTCATTCGTGTCTCTCATCGATCGGGCGTTCGCAAAAATTCCCGATTTGGCCCTGGGAACGGATCTCATGGTGGGATTTCCGGGCGAATCCGAACGGGCTTTTCAAGCGACTGTCGATCTGTGCCGCCGCCTTCCATTTTCCTACTTTCATATCTTCCCATACTCAAAGCGACCGGGAACGGCCGCGGCCAGGATGTCCCAAGACATTTCGGTTGAAGTTGCACGTGGACGCGCACAGACGCTGGCTGAGCTGTCTCGTGAGAAACGGCTCGCCTTTGCCGAACGCTGGATCGACACCTCGGTATCGGTGCTCTTTGAAGGCGGAGAAACCGACGGCCTGCGTCTCGGGACGACTGCACACTTTCTGAAGGTCGGTGTCGCTACTCAAGCGAACCTCACCAATCAAATCCATGAGGTCAGAATCACCGGCGCTTCGGATCGCTGGGCGGTCGGTAAGCTCGTCATGGAAGACAGGAAAGGAACGCCGTCATGAGTGTTGCTCACGATCGCCGGCGTCACGTGCATATCGAAACGTTCGGTTGTCAAATGAACGAATATGACTCCGAACTGGTTCGAGCGCTGCTCACGCGGGAAGGATTCGTCCTGACGGAAGACCGCGAATGCGCCGACGTCATTCTCATGAACACGTGTGCCATCCGTGAGAACGCTCACACGAAGGTGTACACTCACCTTTCCGATCTCAAGACGCTCAAAAAGAGCCGTCCTTTGGTGGTCGGTGTTCTCGGCTGCATGGCGCAAAATCTCAAAGGGGAGCTTACCAAGCAGGAGCCGCTGGTCGATCTGCTCGCCGGCCCCGACTCTTATCGTCAGTTGCCGACGCTGATCCGCAATGCCGTTCATGCGCAGGAGCAGGGCGAGCATCGGAAGAGCTTGGCCGTCGACTTGTCCGAATACGAGACCTACGACGATATCGTTCCCTTGCGAGTTCCCGGCGTGAATGCCTGGATTGCGGTCATGCGCGGCTGCGACAACTTTTGCAGCTTTTGCGTGGTCCCCTATACGCGCGGCAGAGAACGCTCGCGAGATCCGCAGAGCATCCTCGAGGAGGCCAGGCGCATCGCCGGCGACGGGTTTAAGCAGATTACGCTATTGGGCCAGAACGTGAATTCCTACCGGTCGGGCGAGTGGGACTTCGGCCGTCTCCTCACAGCGGTCGCGGACATTCCCGGGATCGAGCGCGTGAGATTTACTTCCCCCCACCCGAAGGACTTTCCCCCGTCGTTGTTGGAGGCAGTCGTCTCCCATCCGAAGATCTGTAAGCACATCCATCTACCCGCACAGTCCGGCAACGATCGTATGCTCAGCCTGATGAATCGCACCTATACGAAACGCGAATACGTGGCACTCGTAGAGAAAATCCGGTTTATGAATCGTCGCATGGTGTTGACGACAGATATTATTGCAGGATTTTGCTCAGAGACCGAGGCGGAGTTCTCAGACACCTATCGCTTGCTGGAGGAGGTTCGGTACCATTCCGCCTTTATATTTCTCTACTCAGAACGCATGAATACGATCGCGGCGAGAAAATTTACCGACGACGTCCCTCTCGAAGTCAAATCTCAGCGAGTGACGGCATTGGTGGAACTGCAGCGGCGCATCTCGGCTGAATGCAACCGCGAATATCTTGGTGAGACACTTCCAGTCTTGGTCGAAGGTGACGCCAAGAAATCGCATCTGCAAGCCATGGGAAAAAGTGACGGGAACATCACGGTGATTTGGAATAAGACGGACCTCGCCTGCAGCCCTGGCCAGGTGGTTGCGTGCTCCATTTACGATGCATCAGCGTCCACCCTGTATGCCAAGGCGTCGAGCATCTCAGCGTCATCACCGTCAAAAAGCGAACACTCCTGCACGAATTTCGTTCAGCCGTAGGCACGTTCCTCAGCCTCTTATCGGTATTTCCCCGAAAGTGCATCCGCAAACCCCCGCCGTCTGGGCACCACTCGAAAAGGAGCAAGCCCGTTGATTGAGTTAAGAAACAACCATGAAATTCAGTAGTTAGAAGCGG
>DATIGH010000239.1:0-6419 GCA_035454845.1 Nitrospira sp. | reverse complement strand
GGGATCCGCTTCATGGTCATCGTGGATGAGGCCGATGCCTTTGGAAGTGGTGACGATCGTCAGAGAAGACCGTCCGGCACTTTTCACCAGATTTGCGACCCACACTTCAAGCCCCAGACCCACCTCAAACAGCACCTGGGCTTTTCTGACGGCGACGAGGTCGCTTGGTTTCGGAGAATAGGTGTGCTCGTTTTCATATCCTTTCAACAGGGAAGTGACGCGAACATGGGGGCCTCCCACCACCTCCGCGAGATCCTTCAACACCGGAATCGTCACGACCACATTGAGGGGCTCCTTGGATGGCGCAGCCATGGCGGGAGCGCTGATAAATCCGACGGTCGACAGGATAATCCAGTACAGTGTGATACATCGGAAGGAAAGCATGGGCCGCGACCGTATCATCGAGGTTTCTTTCGTGTCAACGCGAGGGAGGCGATCCGAATTCCAAGTGTTGCTGCGGTGCTTGACCCGAGGGTGAACTTGCATTAGCGTAGCGTTCCCACGGCGAGGACACTTCGCAGAAGGAGCAGAATGAAAATTGTCGGATTGATGTCCGGTACGTCCGGAGACGGTGTCGATGCGGCGCTGATCGAGGTGTCCGGTCGAGGGCAGGCACTCAAGGCCCGCGCGATCGCCGCACAGACACTTGCCTATCCGCGATCGCTTCAACAGCGGATTGTGACCGCGTCGGTCTCAGGGACCGTTGCCGATATCTGCCATCTGAACGCGTTGCTCGGCGAGTGGTTTGCCAACGCAGCATTAAGCGTCATTCGCCAGGCGAAATTGCGCCCCGCCGATATTGCGGTCATCGGGTCCCATGGGCAGACGGTGCATCATCTGCCTCAAGGCATTCAGGCGCCGGGAGTAGGCGCTGTGCGTTCGACGCTCCAGATTGCTGAACCGGCGGTGATTGCCGAGCGAACGGGCATTACCACCATCGCCAATTTCCGTCCTCGCGACATCGCTGCCGGAGGACAAGGAGCGCCCCTCACCCCTGCCGCGCATGCCTTGCTCTTGAAACATCCCCGTCGCGCCCGCTTAATCGTGAATCTCGGGGGAATCAGCAATGTCACCTACGTCCCTCGCGGCGGCATCTGGGATGGCGTTCTGGCGTTTGATACCGGGCCGGCGAATATGGTGTTGGACAGCCTCGTCGCTCGAGCGACGAACGGGCGCCAGCTCATGGATCGTGACGGGAAATGGGCTCTCAAAGGCAAAGTCGACGGTCGCTTGCTGGGCAAACTCCTCGCCCATCCCTTTCTTTCCCGCCGTCCGCCCAAATCCACGGGCCGGGAGGAGTTCGGCCCTCGGCTTACCGATGAACTGCTGAGCATTCAAACGCAACAGGGGTTGTCCATCGAAGATCTCCTGGCCACCTGCAGCATGTGGACGGCCAAGGCTGTGGGTACCGCACGGCGATGGATCAAGGGCACGATCGATGAGGTCGTGGTCGGCGGCGGGGGGGTGCGCAATCGCGCCGTCATGGACAATCTGACTGCCGTGTTCGCGCCCACTCCAGTCACCACGTTTGAAGCGCTCGGATGGGAAAGCAAAGCCTTCGAAGCCGTCGCCTTCGCCCTTCTGGCCTACCAGACGATGACCGGACAATGGGGCAATATTCCAGCGGTCACAGGCGCGACGCATCCCGTCCTCCTGGGTGCCATCGTGCCAGGCGGTCCCCGGTGGGCCAAGCAGTTTCGCTTATGAACGAAGTCTCGTTCGATTCCTGGGGCATCGCTCTCCTCGTAGGCGTGCCGGCCTTGCTCGTGTGGCGGATCTTCTCTGGTCGCAGTCCACGAGGCTCGCGATCGGGACCGTTTGTGCTGCCTTTGGGGGTGGTCCTGCGGCCCCAACCACTGCTCGGCGAGCGAGAATTGCTCTTGTACAATCTGATTCGTCTGGCCGTGGAAGACCGTTACTTGGTGTTTGCACAGGTGCCGCTTTGGTGCTTTTTGGCGGTCGAGGCGGAAGGCGAGTCGCGCGTTGAGGTCTTGCGGCATCTTGCTCTCAAACGCGCGGATGTCGTGTTGGTTCACCCCGGATCGCGCATCGTTGAACAGGTCGTGCAATTGGAAGAAAAAGACCCGGCGTTGGATGCGGCCGGCGCACGGCAAGGGCGAGAAGTGCAACGGATCCTTCATTCTGCGGGCATTCGAGTGACGACCCTGAGCGTTCAGCCCAACTATACCGTTCAAGATCTCTCGCGGCTGTTGGGAATGAGCGATCTAGAATGATGCAGGAGGATCAAGACGCTCTGGCTCGGCGGGAACGATGGAAGGCTCGGGGGGCTTTTCGGTCTCAATTTTTTCAGCCTCGAGTTTTTCAGCCGCGAGCTCCAACGCCTTCCTGGCCACTTCGGCCTCCGTGCTGTCCGGGTATTGATCGACGACCCGTTGGAACATCATGCGCGCCCTTTCCTGATCCTTCAGCTTGTTGTATGTCTGTCCGATCTTCAGGGTTGACGCTGCCAGCTTCGGGCTGAGCGGGTAATAGGAGACGACATTGTAGAAGGCCTTCAACGCTTCCCTGTAGCGCCCCATCCGATACTGGCATTCGCCAACCCAGTACTGCGCGTTCGCCGCCAATGAGGTTTGGCCGTGCAGTTCCAGAAAGAGACGGAAGCCGGCCAATGCCGCTTCATAGTCGCGATGCTTGAATTCTTCCATCACGCGGTCGTACAGATGCCGGGACGTATCCTGGACCTGTCCTGGAGCAGCCCAAACACGGGAGTGCATCCCAGGTATGGCCAGGACCATGCAGAAGATTGCGCTGGGGACGAGTCTGATCGTATTCATCGTTCCGCCTCCGTTGCCCGCTGGCATTTGTGTCGCATTGCAGACTTCGCAATCCACATGCCACATGCGGTTTCCTAGAGGGCGGCAAAAGCAGTAGAAAAACAGGTGTTTGCCGATGGGGTCCGGAGCCGGACCCGGAGGCGAGGATCAGAATTGTACGCGTGCCGGTCACTGTTCACTTGACAGGCAGAAATGACTTGTTCCAGATGGCATGCGACGGTGCCATCTCACACGCCTCATGTGACGACTCGACAAATGAGCTCAAAGGCCGAAACGACGCAGCACGATCCCCCGCCAAATCCGTTCGGCGGCAAGACCCTCATCGTCGACTGGCAGGACCCGGGGGTTTTCCCACGGCCGAGTGCGGCATTGAAGGAAGCCGGCGAGCTCGATCAGGTCTTTGTTCGAGCCGGCACCTATGAGGACAAAGTATTTGTCGCCGACCGCCCCATCCATTTGATCGGAGCAGGCCGTGATGCGGTTCAAATCTTTTCCCGTCGCGGAGGCCCGCTGTATCTTCAACGTGTTCCCAGCGGCAGAATTTCCGGGATGACCTTTCGCTATGTGGGCAGTGATCAACATTCCGCCATGAACATTCTCGACTCCACTTGTACCGTCACGCAGTGCCGGGCCATGGAAGGAATTCTATCCGGCGTCGTCATGTATGGACCCGAATGTCACGCGGCATTTATCGACAATGACGTTTGCGACAATCGTGAATCGGGCATCTTTGTCTTTGCCGGAGCTCATCCCCGTGTGGCCGACAACACGTGCCGGCGGAACCACCATTTCGGAATTGCGGTCCGCGACGCGGGAAGCCACCCGGAGTTGGTGAGGAATCGGTGCTCAGACAATTGGCTGAGTGGCATGCTGCTGTTCCATCATGCCGAAGCGCTGTTGGTGGATAATGTGTGCACCGACAATCGGCATTGGGGAATCGTGGTGACGCCGGAGACGCGCCTGTCGCCGAGCCGCGACGCTCTCGTGCAAGCCAACGTCCTGATGCCGAACCCTCGCGGGGCCATGTATGTGACCGAGACTCCGCTCTCCGAGATCGGCAGGTAACCGCGCAGGGACAGAGGAAGGGAGGAACTGATGGATCAGGAGACCGAGTAGCTTGCCGCGTGGTTGTAGCCTGAAGCTTCGTGGAACGCAAAGCCGCTGCCGCCCTTCTGCTTCGCGCGATACATCGCCGAGTCGGCGTGCTTTAACAGCTCGTCGATGCTGTGATCGTCATGCGGATAGACCGTGATGCCGATGCTGATGCCCACTGAGACGTCCTGGCCCTTCAGGGGAAAGACCGAAGAGATGGACTCGGTGATTCGTTTGGCCACCACCACGATGCTGTGTTCAGACGAAACGCCTTCGAGAACGATCGTGAACTCGTCCCCGCCCATGCGGGCAACCGTATCGACCTCACGCACACAGGCTTTCAACCGTTCAGCCACTGATTTCAGTAGCTCGTCTCCCATGTCGTGACCCAGCGTATCATTGACCGCTTTGAACCGATCCAAATCCAGCAGCATCAGCCCTAACGGTTGCTGAAGGCGTTTGCTTCTTGCCATCGCTTGGATCAAGCGGTCGCGAAACAGCGTACGGTTGACCAGCCCGGTGAGCTGGTCGTACTGGGCGAGGTAGGTCAGACGTTCTTCCGAGCGTTTACGCTCGATGGCGTAGCGCACTGAACGGGCGAGCAGCTCCGGATGGCCTTGGCCCTTGACCAGATAATCCTGGGCACCTTGTTGGACAGCCTGAAGCGCCAACGTTTGATCACTCACACCACTCAATACTACGACAGGAATCGAAGGGTTGGTGGCGTGGACCTGCCGGACCGTGGGCAGGCCGAAGGCATCCGGAAGAGAGAGATCTAAGAGAATGGCGTCGAAGCGGCCTTTGTCAATGTGAGCCAGTCCGTCGGAGAGGGTTTTGGCGTGCGTGATCTTGAATTCTTCCACACTCCATTCAGCCAGCAGGTCCTGGGTCAGACGGGCATCAACGTCGTTGTCCTCGATCAGCAGTACGGTGATCATGCGCTCAATCCACAATGCGCGACATCCAGCACGGAGGGGCAACCCCTCCTTGTACCGGTACGTAGTTGATTATAGCCAACACGTGCAGGGCGGAAAGCAAAATGTGGGAATCGGCAGGCCGAAGCGATAGAAAACCATCACCGCTTCAATGCGGCTTAAACAGCACACTGTCCCCAGCCGGATGACAGGCAACTGGGGACTCCAGACAGAGACGTTGCGCCTAGCTCGCGTGTAAGGCTTCGGCCCGCCGACGAACCTCTTCAGCCTTTTGGGACTGCCCGAGATTCTCGTAGAGCGAGGCGATGTTGGCATGCAGGTGCGTAAGCAACTGCCCGAGCTGCGCTTCCTGAGCAATGACGTTGGCTTCCAAGGCGATCTTTTTCTCTTCACTTCTCCGGAAACGCTCTTCGAGACGTTGAACGAGCTGAATCCAACCTTTCACTTTTGAGGAATCCAACTCCGGCGTCGTGGGCAGTGCCTCGCCCCGTTCAAGCGATTTTTCTGTTTGATTCATCCAATTGATGAAGACGAGAAAGTCACCAAGAGTGATGTGTAAGGCCGATGAAGCACCTTCTTCTTCAATGACGAGATCTTCCATGGCGGCTCCTTATACCTATTAGGTCGATGACGTTGAGGAAGTCGAAATCTTGAACAATGAACCGGCTTTGAGCACTCATCAGCCTGTCTCCACGCAGGCCGGCTCCTTTCAAGCGTCAATGAACGGTGGGTGATCGGTGAGCGAATACGTGAGAAGGTGTTTCATGAGATGCAGGATGAACTCTTACTGCGTTCGTCACTCGATTGTCAACAGCATCGATGGCGGCGGATGAAATTTTACAATCGAACGAGGAAGAAGAAGTTAGTGAGGCTCTTAACCGTGAGGGGTGCGGGGCGGCACATTCAGATAGATGCCGCTGGGGTGACCTTCCGGCCCGATCGCCGCTTCACAGGCGTAGCCGGGTTCGAATGGCCAGAGCAACGATCGGCCGAACGTGGTGCCACGGACATGGACGTAGCGGAAGGTGACGCCCAGGCGATTGGCCTCCTCCTGCATCGTTGCAAGACAGCCTTCATAGGAATAGGAACGGCGGCCAAGAAGAATCTGCTCGCCCGTCTGCGTGTGAAACATGGTAAACGGCTCGGCGCAGCCGGCGGCAAGCAAGTACAAGGTGAGGACTAGAAGGCGGTTCATAGGGTCAGCGTTGAGAACGGACAGACTACGGCAAGTGTAGCACTGCCTCCTGTGAGAGTCGAGCAGCCGATCCCCGCGCACGATGCTGCTTGATCAAACGCCCCAGCCGGACCTGATCCACCCCCGGCATCCGGATGAACTCGACACCGAAGCGACGGCCTTTTCGCCATCGGATCTTGGCCAGATCGACGCAAAGTGACGGCCCGTCATCAGGCATTAACACTTTCATCTCGAGATAGGAGCCAAGGTCCACCACCTTGCTGCTCACGATCTCGCATCCAGGTACCGACACGTTGTTGACGATGCCCTCTCCGACGAAGGAATCACCGGCAAAGATCACGGGGAATTCGGTCAGAACGCGCTCGCTATAGCGGATCTTCATAAGGAGGGACTCCTTTCCTC
>DATIGH010000238.1:0-11454 GCA_035454845.1 Nitrospira sp. | reverse complement strand
TACCAGGCGTAGGCTTCAGGGGCCGGCCCGCCAGGTCCCGGAAACAGATCATCGAGCCGCTTGAGCGTCTCGGTGCTCAACGTCAGCGTGATCGCGCGCATCGAACTGTCCAACTGCTCGAGCGTGCGAGGACCGATAATGGGTGAAGCCACGGCGGGTTGGTGCAAGAGCCAGGCGAGCGCCACATCCGCCGGGCGCTCGCCACGCTCCTCGCAGAGCCGCTCGAAAGCCTCGAGTGTCGGACGCTGCTTTTGAAGCTGCTGCTGGAGCTTGTGATCGGCGCGCCGGCCGACGGTCGCCGGCGTGAGGACGCCGGCCAGCAATCCCCGCGCGAGGGGGCTCCACGGAATAAGGCCGATACCATAGGCAGTGCATGCCGGAATGACTTCCAGCTCAATCGTCCGCTCGTTCAAATTATATAGGCTCTGCTCTGAGACGACGCCGAGAAAATGACGGCTCAGCGCCAGCTCCTGTGCCTGAGCGAGCTGCCATCCGGCAAAATTGCTGGTTCCGACATACAGAATCTTGCCCTCCCGTACCAACTGTTCCATGGCCTGCCAGATTTCTTCCCAGGGCGTCGCCCGATCGACATGATGCATTTGATACAGATCGATGCAATCGGTCTGTAGGCGCCGTAAACTTGCTTCACACGCGCGTTTGATGTGGAGTGCTGAGAGACGGGATTGATTCGGCCAGTCCCCCATGCGACCGTACACTTTCGTCGCCAATACGACTTTTTCCCGCCGGCCGCCGCCCTGCGCGAACCAACGGCCGAGGATCTGCTCTGTCCATCCCTCTCCAAGTTTCCATCCGTACACGTTCGCGGTATCGAAAAAATTGAGCCCCAGTTCGAGCGCTCGGTCCATGATGGCGAAACTGTCCGCTTCAGTCGTCTCCGGACCGAAATTCATGGTGCCGAGGCAGAGCCGGCTGACTGTTACGCCGGACCGACCAAGCTGCACGTACTGCATGTGATCGCTCCCGTATCAGACCGCAATGGTCTCGATGCGTAGAAGTTCATCGGGCGAGAGGGTAAAGCGGTCGACCCGCAGATCATCCGCCATGTGGTGAGCATTCGTGGTGCCGGTCAACGGCACCATGCCGATCTGCATGGCAAACCGAAAGATCACCTGGGCCACCCCGGTGGCATATTTTTCAGCGATCGCCCGCATCGCAGGATCGATGAAGACTTCCCGGTTGGCCGTTAGCAGCGAGAAGCCCTGATACACAATGCCGTGCCTGCGGCAGACATCGCGCACAGCCGTGTCCCAGCCGAAGGCCGCATAGCAGCGGTTCTGCACCACCATGGGTCGATGGGTCGCCCGTTCACACCAGAGCGCGAGCTGGCCGGCCGACACGTTGCTGACCCCGATGAGCTTGGTCCTCCCGCTCGTATACAACGACTCAATAGCCGCCCACACTTCCCAATCTTCCGGTCCCAAGCCGCCGCGATGATAGGGTCCGTGAAGCACATAGGAATCGAGATAGTCCGTGTGCAGGTGAGCCAGGGAGCTGTCAAAGGACTGCTGAACCTGGACGGTAATACTCGCGGTCGAGTCATACGGGGTGCGATGGTCTTGTCCGTTGACCGGCGTGAACTTGGTTTGAAGGAACAATTCCTCGCGTGTCATTCCTTGATCTGCCAGGGACAGCAGCGCTTCCCCCACCCGCGCCTCATCATAATGGATGAGCTGGTTGGCGGTATCGATCCCGGTGAATCCCGCATTGACAGCTTCCAGCACGAGCCGTGTCGTGGCCTCCTTCTTCCACGCCGTTCCGTACATGAAGGCAGGTATCGTGACTCCATTATAGGCCGTGACCGCGACTGTCAAAGGTCCTCCCAAGAACACTCGGTGCCAGTGCTAACGGATGCCACGTCTCGCTTCCTCACCATACACAGTTCCCTGTCGCAGTCTCAACGAAAGAATTGGTACAGTGCGGCAATGGACTCTGACAGTCAGGTCGTCGAGCTGCGCTTGAGCTATCGCTATGCCAAACAACATACCTGGGTCGTACAGGCGGTCACCGGTTTTCTCTCAGCCTATTTCATGGAGCAACCAGGCTTTCGAGTGCAACGACATTTCGATGAGTTGGAGTCCGGCATGCACGTCTGGCTGTGCGAAGTACCCGCGGACATGACCATGAACCGACTGCTGCGCCGCCTGAAAGCAGATTTGCCTCCCTTTCGTCACACGGAAGTCTTCCCGCCCGCCAACCAGCGTCCGCAATATGTCATCGACTGTCCTGAGTCCGTTCCCCTCGGCTAGGGACCTCACCCGCTCGAATTCGCCCTAGGCGTGTTCAAAGCCGGCGAGAAGAGTATACTGAGGAAACGCGGAGGTCCGTGCGATGCCTCGAGTGCTCGTACTCGGTGCAGGAAAGATCGGCTCACTGGTCGCCTGCCTCCTCTCCCAGCAAGGACGTTACAACGTACACCTGGGCGATGTGACGCTCGACGCCCCGAAACATTGGGTGGAAGACCTCGGTCTCTCGAGCGTCACGCCGGCTGTCCTCGATGTACGACAGCCGGACGCCGTGATGACCTATCTGACGGCGCATCCGGTTGATGCCATCCTCTCGAGCCTGCCCTATTTCTGCAATCCGACCGTCGCAGAGCTGGCCTTGAAGCAAGGCTGTCATTACTTCGATCTCACCGAAGACGTAGAGGTCACCAATCAGATCCGCGCCATGAGCGAAGGGGCCGCGAACGCCTTTATGCCGCAATGCGGACTCGCCCCGGGCTTCATCAGCATCGTCACGCACGATCTCATGACGCATTTTGAAACGTTGGATCATGTGAAAATGCGGGTGGGCGCACTTCCGGTGCATCCCAGCAATGCGCTCAAGTACTCGCTGACGTGGTCGACGGACGGCCTGATCAATGAATACGGTAATCTCTGCTATGGGATCGAAGGCGGCCGCAAAGTTCCGCTCCAGCCGCTCGAAGGCTATGAGACGATCGAGTTGGACGGGTTGCTGTACGAAGCCTTCAATACGTCCGGAGGGTTGGGGACGCTGGCTGACAGTTATGTCGGCCGGGTGAACACCATGAACTACAAAACCCTGCGCTATCCGGGACACTGTGAAAAAATCCACCTCCTCATGAAGGACCTTCGTCTCAATGAAGACCGCAAGACGCTCAAGCGAGTGCTCGAAAATGCCATCCCGCAGACCCTGCAGGATGTCGTCTTGATCTATGCATCGGTGACCGGAAGGAAAGAAGGCGAATTGTTCGAGGAAAGCTACGTTAAGAAAGTGTATCCGCAATGCATCAAGGGCAAGCTGTGGTCGGCTATCCAGGTGACGACGGCATCGAGCGTCTGTTGTGTGATGGACCTCCTGCTCACCGAGTCTCCCCCCCGCCGGGGGTTCGTCACACAGGAGTCCATTCTCCTCAAGGATTTTCTCGCCAACGACTTCGGAGTGTATTACCGATGAGCACCGTGCACGCCGCACTCAAATCGCTGGGCATCCAGGCCGTTAATTCGGGAGGGAGCATCGGCAAACATTGGTGGTCGGACCATGCCGCCGGAGCCCTCATTCAGTCCGTCAATCCCGCTACCGGAGAACCCATTGCCGCAGTCCGCGCCTGTGCCGCCCAGGACTATGAACACATTGCGGCCTATGCGCACGACGCGTTCGCCACATGGCGAATGGTCCCCGCGCCGAAGCGGGGCGAAGTGGTCCGTCTCATCGGCCAGGCCTTGCGGGAGAAGAAGGAGCATCTCGGCACGCTCGTGTCGCTGGAGGTCGGAAAGATCAAAGCGGAGGGCAACGGGGAAGTACAGGAAATGATCGACATGGCCGATTTCGCGGTAGGCCAGTCACGGATGCTGTATGGGGCGACCATGCCGTCGGAACGCCCGGCGCATCGGATGGGCGAGCAATGGCATCCTTTGGGACCGGTCGGCGTCATTACCGCATTCAACTTTCCGGTCGCGGTCTGGGCCTGGAATGCCTTCATCGCGGCCGTCGCAGGCGACACCGTCATTTGGAAACCATCACCCAAAGCGTCGCTGTGTGCCATTGCCGTTCAACATATCTGCAATCAGATCATGGAGCAGCAGGGATACCCGGGCATTTTTTCTCTGTTCATCACCGATCAGCCGTCACTGGCCGAGACCATGGTTCGCGACCCGCGTTTGCCTCTGATCTCTTTCACGGGGTCCGTGCCCGTGGGACGGCACGTCGCCGCGCTCGTCGCCCAGCGGCTCGGCCGAACGCTGCTCGAGTTGAGCGGCAACAACGCCGTCATCGTCGATGAAAGCGCGGACATGGATCTGACCGTTCGGGCCGTGGTCTTTGGCGCAGTCGGCACCGCCGGCCAGCGGTGCACGACGACCAGGCGGCTACTTGTCCAGGAATCCTGCGCCGACGAGTTGCTCGACCGACTGGTCAAGGCGTACAAACAGGTGCGGATCGGCAATCCGCTGGATCCGGACGTGCTCCTGGGTCCGCTCATCGATCATGGTGCCGTCGAGACCTATCGCCGCGCGATCGACGAGATCAAGAAGGAAGGCGGCGAAATCCTGTTCGGAGGCCATGTGTTGGATCGCCCTGGCTATTTCGTCGAGCCGACCATCGTGCGGGCTCAGCCGCACTGGCCGCTCGTGCGACGGGAAACTTTTGCACCGATTCTTTATGTGATGACGTACCGCACATTCGACGAAGCGCTGGCCATGCAGAACGGCGTCCCCCAAGGCCTGTCCTCGGCGATGTTCACGAATAATTTGCGGCACGGCGAACGTTTTCTCTCCGCGTCCGGCAGCGATTGTGGCATTGCGAATCTCAATATCGGAACTTCGGGTGCGGAGATTGGCGGAGCCTTCGGCGGCGAGAAGGAAACCGGCGGCGGCCGGGAAGCCGGCTCCGATGCGTGGAAAGCGTATATGCGACGGCAAACCAATACGGTCAACTGGGGCACCGACTTGCCTTTGGCGCAAGGCATCAAATTCGGCGCCTAGCCGTCGGGAGAGGAAGAGATATGGACAGCAATCGCGAGCTCGATAATCTACTGGAACGAATGGTGACGGAGTACGTGGCGCGCAACCGGGCCGCCAAAATCCTTCGCGGGTTGCTCGAAGAGGCAGGGGTCGGCTTTTACCCGGTCGTCGACCACGTCACCTTACGCACATTGGACATCGACCGGCGGGCGCAGCAGTTCGTCTCGCTCGGCTATGCGTACGATGAAACCCTGCAGTACGACGACTGGTACGCCAAAGTGTATCGGAAGACCGGCTATCCCGCGCTCTTTGTGGACCAGGCCTATACCGATGCACGCGGCAAGACCAGCATCATCCCGCGCTGGGTTGCGGCCTTCGGCGACCACGTCTTTCATCACGTGGCGGTGCGTGTCGAGGACATCGACCGGGCGATCACCCGGCTCAAGGGTAACGGCGTGGAGTTTGCGGGGACCGTCGTCGGCCCCGCGGGCGGGCAACTGCGGCAGATTTTCTCAGCGCCTGAACTGGTGGACGGACAGCCCTTCACGGTCCTGGAACTCGCGGAACGCCACCGAGGCTATCAAGGATTTCTCCCGCCGCAAGCCGACAGCTTGATGAAGTCGACCGCACCCCGATGATCCTCAAGCATGCTTCGGCGCCGCCTGCGCGGCCGCGGCCTGCGCGGGCGCGTCCAGCGTCCGCAAGAAGGCCGGTCCATCAATCGGCAGCCGGATGTCGAAGGTCGTGCCCTTGTCCGGCTCACTTTCCACGCTGATGCGCCCGCCGTGCATATCGACCACGTCCTTGACGATCTTCGTGCCCAAGCCGGTCCCGCCGGTCTTGCTGCTCACCAGCCGGTTCGTAAACAAATTGTCGCGAATGTCGGCCGGCATGCCCCTGCCCGTGTCTGTCACACGAAGCCGGATAAACTCGTCTCCGGCCTGGTGGAACCCGCTGATCGTGATGACTCCGTGGGGCGGCACTTCCGGAATCGCGTTGTTGACCAGATTGTAGAGCAACGAGTACAGCCGCGCTTCATCGCCGGCGATCGCCGGCAAGGCCTGTAAGCCCTCCAACGCCAGCGTGACCTGTCTCTGCTCAGCGGCCCCGCGCAAGGATTTTACGACACTCTCCGCGATCTTGATGATCACGCACGCCTCGAATTTCTGCGACACCCGTGTCAGCGCCGCATAGTCTGCGATCGCTTTCATCCGGTCCTGTATGCGTCGAGAGGTATTGCGGAACATCGAGATCACCTCCTCGCAGGCCGAATGACTTTGTTCGGCGCGCGCCGGCTCCATCGTTGGGAGGTGACGGAACACATCGTCGATCTCGTCCGCGAGAAGATCCGTGCCAGCCACCAGCGGCATCAGAAGATTCTTGACGTCGTGGGTTATTTCTCCCATCAGCCGCGTGATGTCCACACGCTGCCCCATCCGGTCGGTAATCGTCGTCAAGGTCTGGTCGATCTGGCCTTGTTCAAAGGGTTTCGTCATAAAATCGACGGCGCCCTCCTTCATGGCTTCGACGGCCAGCCGGATCGTCCCGTAGGCGGTCACGACCACGACCGGCAAATTGGGCCACCGTTTCCTTATCAGCTTGAGCGCTTCAATGCCGTTGAGGCGGGGCATGGAGACGTCGAGAAATGCGAGATCCAGTGCATGCGCTTCCACGGCAGCCAGGGCCGCTTGCCCATCGGCTGCGGTCACCACATCGTGTCCGAGCCACCGAAGCCGCTCGGACAAACTCATCCTGATGTCGGGGTCATCGTCGGCGACTAGTATGCGAATCCCCATGGCGCTCCTCCTTACCGCGAGGAAGTCAGCAAGAAATGCGCCATTCGCAGCTGCACGAATTTCCGGAGGTTTGCGGGCACATCTGCTTGAAGATGCAGCCTTAATTGAATCAATTTGGATGAAGGCCGGATCAAAATGGATACGCTATCCCATGTCCTTTAAGACATGGTTGGGATTGCGGTCTCGACCGATGCTCTTCATGAGGGCATCCTGAAAGAGCACGACCACTCGTCCCCGCTGATCCTTGACGGCCATGGAAGCCGACGGCGCCTTGAACGTTGCGTAATCCCCTTCTAGCCAGGCACTGCAGGTGAACGGCAACAGGTCGAGCACGGTCTCGACGCGATATTCATGGCGCAGCCGGTACTGCAGCACGTCGAACTGCAGCCGCCCGACTGCCGCAACCAACGACTCCAGATCGTTGAGGCTGCGCATGATCTGCACCGTGCCCTCTTGAGCCATTTGCTCCATCCCTTTGTCGAACGCCTTGCGTTTGGTGACATCGGTGGGCCGGATGCGTGCAAAGATCTCGGGTGGGAACTGGGGCAACGGCCTGAAGGCAAACCCGCCCGTAATCGATATCGTATCGCCGATCATAAACACGCCGGGATTGATAATGCCGATGATGTCTCCGGGAAACGCCTCCGCGACCGTGCTGCGTTCCTGCGCCACCAGGCTGTGGGGCCTGGACAAGCGGATGTCGCGGCCCAGCCGATGATGCTTCACCACCATGTCCCGTTCGAAGCGGCCGGAGCAGACGCGCAGAAACGCCGTGCTGTCGCGGTGCTTTGGATTCATGTTGGCCTGCAGCTTAAACACGTAGGCACTGAACGGCTGCTCTATCGGATCTATGGTCAATTCGCTTCCATCGTCGCCGTCGGCCGGCCGCGCCCCCGGCGGCGGCGCCAGCTGCACAAAGGCGTCGAGAAAGCTTTCCACGCCAAAGTTCGTGAGTGCCGATCCGAAAAACACCGGCGTGACCTCTCCGACTAAAAACCGTTCATGCGGACACGGATTGCCGGCAATCGCCAGGAGTTCCAAATCGTGTTGGACCTGTCCCATGACGTCGGGAGAGACGCGTCCGGAAGCAGACAAATCCTCCAGCGCCATGGTCTGCACCTCCACCTTCGTCGCGCCTCCGTGCGCGGTCTTGCTGAAGAGCGCCACGCGGTTGTCGTCGCGCGTCACGATCCCAGCAAAGTCGCTGCCGGATCCGATTGGCCAGTTGACGGCGCTGGCCTGGATGGTCAGGGCCTGCTCGACCTCCGTCATCAGATCCAAGGGCGGCCGCCCCGGGAGATCCATCTTGTTCACGAACGTCAGCACCGGAATGCGGCGCATACGGCAGACGGTAAACAGTTTCCGCGTCTGTGCCTCGACCCCCTTCGCCGCGTCGATGACCATGATCGCGCTGTCGGCGGCGGTCAGCGTCCGGTACGTGTCTTCGGAAAAATCCTGGTGTCCCGGGGTGTCGAGGAGGTTGATCACCGCGTCTTTATAGGGAAACTGCATGGCGGAGGCGGTGATGGAGATTCCCCGCTCCTGTTCCATTCCCATCCAGTCGGAGGCCGCCGCTTTACCTCCTTTTCGCCCGCGTACCATCCCGGCCGTTCGAATCAGGCCGGAATAGAGAAGGAGCTTCTCCGTCAAGGTGGTCTTTCCGGCATCGGGGTGACTGATGATGGCAAACGTCCGACGTTTCGCCGTCGCGGCCGCCAGTTCACTTTGTTCCGTTGATGCGCTGCGCATGCTGCCGGCCAGCATACCATAAGAGGACGTCTGAGGCGGGAGTTATGCTGGGGTGCCGACTAGGTCGACCCCTCGTTGTGCTGGACCGCATGACTCCCTAGAGTTAAGAGACTACGAGGGAGGTCGGACATGAATATCCTGCTCGTGCATCCCGGTCCGCTCATGTATACCAAAATCTATCTGCGCCTGGAACCGCTGGGTCTCGAATTGGTCGCGTCGGCGGCACAAGCGCTGGGTCATCGAGTGACCCTGCTCGACCTCCAGGTGGAATCGCACGGTGCCTACATGCGCCTGCTGCATGAGCAGCATCCGGACGTCGTGGGATTTTCCTGTAATTATCTGGCCAACGTACCGGAGATCGTCGACCTTGCCAAGTTGACGAAACAGCTGCTGCCGAGCTGCCGCATCTTCATTGGCGGCCATAGTGTCTCATTCGTTGCGCAGGCGGTCCTCACGCATGCCGAAGGCGCCATCGATGGTGTCTTGAAGGGTGAAGGGGAAACGGCTGTCGGGCCGCTGCTCGCCGCCTTATCCTGTGGGCATAGGGATTTGCACCTCGTCCCCGGCTTGGTCACGGCCGCGGGCGAAGGGCCGCCGGCGGGGATGCTTGAGCACCTCGACGACCATCGGCCGGCTCGCGAGCTGCTTCGCCATCGACGCAAGTATTTTATCGGCGTGCTGGACCCCTGCGCGTCGATCGAATTTACGAGGGGCTGTCCCTGGGACTGCTCATTCTGCAGCGCCTGGACGTTCTACGGACGCAGCTATCGCATTCGCAGCCCCGAGGCGATTGTCGACGATCTACGGCGGGTCCGTGAACCAGGCATTTTTATCGTCGATGACGTCGCGTTCATTCAGGCCAAGCACGGTTTGGGCATCGGTGAAGCCGTTGCCCGCCATGGGATCCGCAAGCAGTACTATCTGGAAACGCGGGGCGACGTGCTCTTGCGGAACAAGGACGTGTTTCGCTTCTGGAAACGCTTGGGGCTCGCCTACATGTTCATCGGGATCGAAGCCATCGACGAGGAAGGACTCCTGCTCCATCGCAAGAGAATCTCGCTTAGTAAGAACTTCGAGGCGCTGGATTTCGCCCGGTCCCTGGGCATCACGGTGGCCATCAATTTGATCGCCGATCCCTCGTGGGACCGCACACGATTCGAGGTCGTTCGCCAGTGGTGCCTTGAAATTCCGGAAATCGTCAACATCAGCGTGAATACTCCCTATCCAGGAACAGAGACGTGGCAGACCGACGGGCGGCGGGTCACGAGTCGCGACTACCGCCTTTACGACATCCAACATGCCGTGCTTCCGACGACGTTGCCGCTGAACGAATTCTATGAAGAACTGGTCAAGACACAGCAGGTCATGAATACCAAGCACCTGGGATGGATGGCCTTGAAGTCCACGGCCCGTATTGCCGCAGGACATTTGCTTCGCGGTCAGACCAACTTCGTGAAGATGCTTTGGAAATTCAACAGCGTCTACAATCCCCAGTTGCAGCTGGCCGACCATGGCCGCCCGGTCGCATACCAGATGCCCTTGCCACCGGAGCCGGCAGCAGCCGGCATCGCGCCAGGCTTGCTCTATATACATCGCAGCAAGGGCCGTGCAAGCCGCATCCTCGACGACGCGACGGAGCAATTTGTGGAAACAAGCCGCGTGCGCAAGACCGCCTAGCTTACCGGGATGGAGGGGTGTCAGGGCGTCCGCGGTTGTTCGGCCTGGCCTTGCCAGAGCATGTCGTAGCCCAGTTCCTTCGTCTCCGCACACATGGCGGTCAAGGCACCGAACTTTTTCGTGAACAGTTCGTTGGCATGAGAGCGCTCGTGATCTTCAAATGAGCGCCAATAGGTGACGATGACATAGTGAGCGTCCGCGGTCTTGGCGTCCGTCAATGACCCTTCGTCCGACACGAATCCCGAAAATCGAAAGACCTGCCCTGCGAGGAATCCGCCCTTGTCGCCTCCGTACGTTTCTTTGACGACACTGCACAGCTCCCCGACGGCAAGTTCGATGTCTTCGAAGGTGACTCCAGGCTTCAACGTGACGGTGTTGAACAGCATCTTCGCTCCGAACGGTACGGTAATAGGTCCAAACATGTGCTCCTCCTGACAGGGACGTGGCCGTCGGCACAGCGGGCATGCCGATGCCGATCACATGGGTCGTATCGTGCCACCCCGGCGTTCCCCGATGCCAAGGCGGATGGCTTCGATGTCCAGCTCATGCTCGAGCCGGTGCAAGACGTCGTCGCCGATGATATCGTTGTTGCGCATTGCGACCAGCGCGGCTCGCTCAGCGGTGAGCGTCTCATGGCGCAGCCGACGGAAGACCTCGACCGCCTCCGCAGCACACTCTGGATCCACGGCACCGTTGTTGGTGAATCGCTGTCGGCGGCGGTTGTAGTGTACGCGAAGTCGATCGACGTGCTCGGTGGCGGGGGAACCGGGCTCCCCCGCCAGTTCCTCCAGCCGCGTCAAGGCCACAGCGGCCGCATGCTCACGAGCCAGCATCTCTTCGCGTTCCATCGCTCGATGATCGTCCTCCAGGCGCAAGGCGCGAATCAGCGGTGCGAGCGAAAGTCCCTGGACGACAAGCGTGGCCACGATCACCGCAAAACTGATCAAAATGATCTCGGCGCGGTATGGCAGCGGCGATCCCGCGCTAGTGGTCAGCGGCAGCGCTAGCGCCGCGGCCAGGGTGACGATGCCGCGCATCCCGGTCCAACCGATGAGAAAGATATTCGGCCAGGGTGGAAGCGGATCCCGCATGCGGATCGTCCGGCTGATCCAACGCGGAATGAGCGCTGCGAGCGGCACCCAGATCAGCCGGACGGCGATGGCCGTCAGGCTGATCACTGCGCCGGTCGCCAGCAAGGGACCCCATCGGTCCGCTGTAATCGCGTCGCGAAGCGCGCCGAGCTGCAAGCCGATCAGAATGAAAATGAATCCGTTCAACACGAAGACGAG
>DATIGH010000237.1:0-3986 GCA_035454845.1 Nitrospira sp. | reverse complement strand
GTCTCGAAGATGGCCTGAGCTTTCGGCTCGGCAACTTTTTCGATGTCCTCTCTGCAATGCCTCATCACGGCGTGAAGCATTCCTCGCACTTTCACGACATGATACTGAGGATTATCTTCTCTATAGACCATGGCTATACCTCGTGCATGGTCCGACTTGTCAAGGTCCGCAGGCGATTTTCATGGATTGAATAGCATTCGACATTTTGAGTTTCGAAAGTTTTGGCACGCGTTGTCCCGGGGTAAACGTCATCTCCGGCCCTGAAAAATCTTTATTGATCCAAGCCTGCATTGTGGCATTGCTGCCCACAATCAGGCTTTCAATGTCATTGCTCCAATTCCGCCCATAGACATCTTTCAAGGTGGCGTACTCTGTGGGGCCTTGGATCTTGACATGCGCATCGTCCTCATCAAATTCGTCGTCATCAAAAATCTCGACCCAACAATTCTTATCTACAACTTTAAGGTCCACTGCCGACCCTATTGAGGGTCCCATGAAGACGACGCTCAGGCCGACCAACAAGGCGCGCCACATATTTCCTCCTCCGATTGATGTTTCATTCACTGTAAGACTGGAGATGTGGAGGCGGTACTGGGAATTGACCTTGATTTATTGAGTTGCGACCCGGCTGCGGTGGAGTTGCGGACGATGCGGCGTGACTTCATGCGCAGCCAGGAAGCAAAATACGGCTTCGATGACCAGGAGGAATGCTCGTGAAGATGCTCACCATTGTGTGCAGAGAGTAGTTCGAAGATGAGGTGCTCGCTGTTTTCAGCAATTTGAAGATCTCAGGGTACACGGTAGTGCACGGGGTGGGCAGCAGCGGCGAAACCGGCGCCGTCTCGGTCACGCAGAAAGGAACGGGAGCCCTTGCGCGTAGGGCAACTGAGGAATTTCTCCTAAGCACGTTGCATGATCGACTCCTTCCTGCTATAGAGGACATCCGAGAGGAATTCTCGTCTCGTGACTGCCGTAAACCTACGCCGCCGCCAGTACGCCCGCAGAGAGGAATCCCAATCCTATTGTTCGCGTGAGCTCCTCACCTTCAACTTTCGGCATGGGTACGATCCTCCTTCGCCGCTCGATGGCTTCCACCGGCAGCGCAACTGACTCATTGCTTGACGGCTAACTCCCGGTTCAGCGAGCTGTATCTACCGTCGGAACGATGCAGGTTCCCCGCGTACAACGCTCTCGGCCGTCTGGCGATCACCAACGGAGGAGACCATGGGACGAGCACGCAGTATCGTATTCTGGCCAGCGACTGGCATTCTGTTCCTTGCACTGATGGGCCTTGGCGGGTGTGACTACTGGCCGCCTGCCCTTCAGACTGAGATCGACACCTTGCGTGCCGAACTGAACGACGTCTTGGACGAGCGACAGCGGGTGGATCTGGAGAACAGCGGACTCAAGTCGGCCCAGATTGCCTTGGAGCGGGAGGTGGAAGAGAAGGCCCAAGAAAACGAGGCATTGAAAACTCGGCTGGCCGCATTGAGTCGCACTGCTCATCAATCGATCTCCAGCACGGGTCGAACGCTCGCTTCGGTCAGAACATCCGCCAAATCTGACTCGGCATCGAGAAGAGCGGCAACGATGACCAAATCGCCGTTCATCCCTCTGCGCATGGAGCAAGCAGCTGCTTACAGCAAACGCGTTTTGCAAATCCAAAGATTGCTGCAACGGCACGGCATTCGATTGCATGCGGACGGACGGTATGGACCAGAGACCGAAGTGGCTGTGCGGCAATTCCAGCGGTCCCACGAACTTCGGGCCGACGGAATCGTCGGAGCGGCAACCTCCATCGCGCTCCACCGCACGCCTCGTTCCGTGCGACTCGTCCGGCAGCTTTGGCTGCAACAGCCTGCACTCACAGGGCAGGACGTCGTTGCCATTCAACGCTCGCTGCGCCGCGCGGGTTACAGAGTTGGGGTCGACGGTCATTATGGACCACAGACCGAAGTGGCAGTGGCCGGCTTCCAGCGGACGAAGGGCCTCTATCCCGACGGTGTGGTTGGCCCCAGGACATGGAACGCACTTGTCCGAACAACGCGCTGAGTGCCTGCCGTGACAAGGCGCCGGTACTTAAGACGAAGCTATTTAACTCTCTGAAACACGTTGATCGCGAAGAGAATCACGGACGCGCCAACAGCGAGGGACGCGACGCCGATAAGCGGGTCAAGCCCCGTGTTGCCGCGTAGGAATCCAATAAGCAACAGCATGGCCGCGATCAAACCGGCATTGTGCAGCCAAAATTGCACCGTGGCCAACCGGTGCGATCCTGCAGCGGGGAATTGGTGGTATATCAATCCGACCAGCGCCAATGATGCCCACCCCAGCAGATTGAAATGGGCATGCACCGGAACATAGAGGTGATCACCGGACGCTCCCATATAAATGCCTAGCCCCACTCCCATGATGAAGTAAACCACCGCGGCCTTGATCCATAGGACACCAGGACTACGCATCATAGAATCCTCCGTGTGATGGTCAGTGGCATCGATTGCGCGAAGGCAGGAAAGCCGTTCCTTGCGTTACACGACAGGTTCGCAAGGTTGGAGGAAGGCCTTGAACGCAACCGGGTGCCCCGAATGTTCCTCAATCAATCTGGCCTGCAACTTCCTGATGGCTTGGAGGAGTATGTCCATCCGCTCATCGTCGAGCGCCACGAGGATCAACTTGTTTCGATCGTACGATGGGTGCGTCACCGAGACCGCGCCGGTTTCGCCGCTGCCGCCCACCCCGTGAACAACGGTGTATCCCATAATTTTCAGACTGCTAAAGATCACGAGCACCTCGTCTTCGAACTTCTCTCGGCACACAATCGTAAGCATCATCATGATCATCCCTCCTGATCATCGAAGCGTTATTCTGCCTCCCGAGTGCGGACGAAGTCACGCCGCTTGTTTGCGGCTCTGACAACGTCTGCGCTCGCTGGTCCCCCTACCCCCTCTTTTGGCGGCCCCCTTCACCCCTCTCCCTGGGAATGGCAAACGCGGTTAGGCTGGCTAGGCTCAAAGTAAGACATTGGGCGAGCCTAGAATCTCTCCAGGAGGTGCCCTATGAGACCAAGGGCCACACTCACTCATGACGAACACAAAGCTTCTGAGGCGGCGTTTCATGGTCTACCGCTGGACCTCAAATGGTCTAAACAAGCTCAGGAAATTTATCTTGGAATTGTGGAGGTAACGAATGGGAAGGACATCGTCAACAACGACGAGACACCACCGTTAACTTCCGAGCGCAGCTCGCCGGCAAGAGATTTGTTCGAGATGATTGTTGGTCTGGTTCGCTAGGCGGGCTGATAGCGTTGTCCTTAATCCACTTTCTGCCAGCGAGTCAGCTGCATCGGCTCGGCCAGCATAGTTTCCGCCTTCTTGATCCATTCGGTGATATGAGGCGTCTTGAAATGCCGTTGTAGATCCATCTCGCAGACCCAATTCTCGTGAAATAAGAACAGTCCCCGATCATTCGGATCTTGATGCATGTCGAAGTTCAGGCAGCCCTGCTCGGCTCTCGTCGGCCGCAGCAGGTTGTGCAACTCATTCCACACTTGGTCTTCCATACCCGGCTTGGCCCTGAGTCGCACCACAACGGTGACCCGTGCGTTTGACATCTTCCCCTCCTTCTCGGACTTCTAGGAGAACACTCCAAGGACCGGATACAGTAAACGACTAGGCATTATGACTCAAGGAAAAAGTCTGGAGGGGGGGCTCTGAATCCATGTCTTCGCTGCTTCCATTTCTCGGAACGGAAACACTTTGATTTCCGCACTGACGAAGTGACTGCCAACCGTTTCCGCGAACGTACCCAGCGGCGAATCCGTGACGACGGCGAGACGCGACACCTTCTGATGAAGGTTTTTTACAAATCGAAGATGAGAACATAAAGCCGCGAAAGAGTCCCATCCGGGGAATGACTTCGTATGAATGATCAGGCCGTCTAAGCGCCCGGCTTTCTCCAGATACGGGTCGATGATGGCGACCGCCGAT
>DATIGH010000236.1:0-17030 GCA_035454845.1 Nitrospira sp. | reverse complement strand
CAGTTATTTTCGTGAGCTCAACCCCGGCACCATCACCGTTCACACCGGCTCGTCAACGCATTTTGAATTGAGCGCGGTCACGCTGGTGGTTTTTTCGATGGCTGCCGGCGCGGTCCTGGTCGCCCTCGCCGTCGGCATGCGGCAGACGGTGCACGTGATCGGCACCTGGCGGAGCACCCGGCTTCAACGACGGAAAGAAAAGGTGGATGCATTGCATCGCGAAGGCACCCATGCCTTCATGTCGAAGCGCACCTCCGACGCGGTGAGCCTGTTCGAAAAGGCACTCTCGATCGACCCGAACCGTGTCGACTCGCTCCTCTGGCTTGGGAACATCTATCGGTTGGAAGGCAACTATGCGGAAGCCATCCGGCTTCACCAGAATGCGCAGCGAATCGACGACCGCAACATTGAAATTCTCCTGGAGTTGTCTAAAGATCTGGAGGGAGCCAAACGTTACGAGGATGCGCTGCAGGCGCTACAGAAGATCCTGAGCATCGAACCCGATAACCTCACCGGCATGACCCGAAAGCGCGACTTGCTGATTCGGCTGGAGAAATGGAGCGACGCGCTGGAGATCCAGCACCGCATGGCCAAGGCCAGTCTCCCGGACACGGAACGGCGTGCTGAAGCCCAGCTGCTGACCGGCTGCATGTACGAGGTGGGCCGCCAACTGCTGGAGCGTGGCCATGCCGACAAGGCGAGACGGTACTTTCGAGGCGCTATCAAGAAAGACCGCACCTTCCTCCCCGCCTATATCGGCTTGGGAGAAGTGTTGATCCGGGAAGGCAAGACCAAGGACGCCGTAGAGATTCTGAAAAAGGTCTACGCGAAGACTCACAACATCATCATCCTTCACCGCCTGGAAGAGCTGTTTCTGGAGCAGGGGGAGCCGAGCGAAATCATTCGTATCTATCAGGAGGCCTTGCAGCAGGATCCACATAACGCCGCACTGCAGTTCTATCTTGGAAAACTCTATTACCGGCTTGAGATGGTCGATGAGGCCTTCGACATCCTTTCGACCGTGGAAGGCCCGCAGGACCAGCTCGTGGATTACCACAAGATCATGGCGAATCTGTTTCTGCGCAAACAGCACATGGAACAGGCGGTCGTTGAACTGAAGAAAGCACTGCAGTTCAAGAAACGGGTGATTGTACCGTACGTCTGCACCGCCTGCCAGCAGGACACCACTGAATGGTCGGGACGGTGCCGTCGGTGCGGCAACTGGAATACCTTCGTTGCTCTTCCCTGGCTTGAAGGCGGATCGGCAGCATCACGTGACGGCGCCTCGACGGCCGGGCGCAGCATTCCTTATCAGGGCATTGCTTCTCCTTTCGAAACCGTGTAGTTTTCGCTCCACGAAATGAGACGCGTATGACGGGCGCGAGCGGGACTTCCTTGCTGGCGGTATGAGGATGACGATGACCGATTACGGGGTGTTCGCAACCAAAGCCCTCAACGACGAGGTCCTCACCCGCGCCGAATGCCGCAACGTCCTCAAAACACCGGATGAAGACCTGCTCGCGCTGCTGCACGCCGCGTTCACGGTACGGGCGCAGACCTTCGGCAAGACCGTGCGCCTGCAGATGCTGCAAAATGCCAAGAGCGGCGCCTGCCAGGAAGATTGTCATTACTGCTCGCAGTCCGCCGTGTCGACGGCGGCGATTGAGCGATACAACCTCTTGCCGCAGCACCAAATGATCGACGGCGCGCGTCGCGCCGCCGAGGCCAAAGCACAGCGCTACTGCATCGTCATCAGCGGACGTAGCCCATTGGACCGCGAGATCGATGAGATCGCTGGTGCGGTCCGCGCCATCAAGCAGGACCTGCCGATCCAGATCTGCTGCTCCCTAGGGCTCATGAACGAATCCCAAGCCAGACGACTCAAGGCGGCGGGTGTCGATCGAGTAAATCATAATTTGAACACGAGCGAGGCCTTCCATGGTCTCATCTGCACGACGCACACCTTCCAGGATCGGCTTTCCACCATACGAAACGCCCGAGCCGCCGGACTTGAGATCTGCTCCGGAGGCATTGTGGGCATGGGTGAAGCCGACGATGACCTCATCGATCTCGCCATGGCTCTTCGCGACGTGCAGCCCGACTCCATTCCCGTGAACATGCTGCATCCTGTGGCCGGCACACCGCTGGAAGGTTGTGATGACCTCACGCCGCAGCGTTGTCTTAAAGTGCTTTGTCTCTTCCGTTTTCTGCATCCGAGGACGGAAATCCGCATCGCCGGGGGACGCGAGCATAACTTGCGGAGCTTGCAACCGCTGGCGCTGTATCCCGCGGACTCGGTGTTCGTCAACGGCTACCTCACGACGCCGGGCGCTCCGGCTGCGGAAGTCTGGGGCATGATTCGGGATCTCGGATTTACGATCGAAGTTGACTACCAGCAAACGAAGCCCAGCGAATCCCTCCGCGCATAGCATAATCTTTCCAATCACTTCGCCCGCCTTACACCGCAAGGGCTCTCGCATTTATCAGCGGCCATGCCCAAACAAGGTGTTCCCCTAGTAGGGGTTCCCCTGGGGCTGTGTTGTCATGTGTGAAGAAGCACACGTGCCGCCGCCGAGGAACTATTTTGCATGCAGACAGATGAGAGCACAACGATCTGTTCAACGGGTGCCATTCCCCCCGTGACGCGTGTGTCGCCATCGGACGCTTCGGTGACCACCGTCCCGCTTTCTGCTGATTCGCGAGGCATGCCGCAGATCATTCTGGCCGTCATCGGAACGGTCTTTGCTTTATATTGGGCGCAACGGTTTTTCATTCCGCTGCTTCTCGGTCTTCTTCTGGCGAACACGCTCAATCCTCTGGTGAGATATCTGGAACGTCTCAAAGTTCCCCGCGTCATCGGAACGACTCTCGTCATGACGGCTCTCCTGTCCGGTGCAGTGGCGGCCACGTTTTCGCTGAGAACGCAGGTGGAGAGGATTCTGGATCAGGTGCCGGAGGCTGCAGCGAAACTGTCCGTTGCACTTCGGGATTTGGCCAAGGAGCCCAATACGATGTTGAAGGTCGAAGCGGCAGCGCGAGAGATCGAGCAGGCCACCAGTCAGGCGGCGAACACCTCGCCGCCCGCCCACAAGCCTCCGACCCGCGTCGTAATCGAGGAACCCAAATTCAAGCTCATCAACTGGCTCTGGACCAGTTCATGGGGGATGTTCGGCCTCATTGGCGAAACGGTAATGCTCCTTCTGCTTGTGGTCTTTCTCTTGCTGTCCGGCGACACCTTCAAACGAAAGCTTCTGCGCATCTCCGGTTCTTCATTATCCAAGCGAAAGATCACCATGGCGATCCTGGACGACATCGATCGATCCATTCAGAACTACATGCTCACGTTGCTGCTGGCCAATGTGCTTTTGGGTCTCCTCACGTGGATCGCATTTCGATGGATCGGCCTTGACAATGCCGGCGCCTGGGCGGTCGCGGCCGGCGTGCTGCATTTCATTCCATACTTGGGCCCGGCATTGACGGCTCTTGCGACCGGCATGGCAGGTTTCATGCAATTCGAATCGTTGTCCATGGCCGTATTAGTCGCTTTCAGCTCCCTGGCAATCGCGACGTTTGTCGGCATGGTCCTGATCACATGGATGTGCGGCAAAATGTCGAAGATGAACACCACCGCCGTCTTTGTCGCGCTGCTGTTCTGGGGATGGTTGTGGGGTGTGTGGGGCCTCCTGGTCGCCATCCCGATTATGGGCATTGTAAAAGTGTTTGCCGAACGTGTCGAAGACCTGCAGCCGTTGGCGGAACTGCTCAGTGAATGATTGTGGTAACAGCGTCCTGCACGCCGAGGCGGGCGGTTTCACGTGAGATTGGTACGTACAGTCCTTATTCCGGTGATGGCGCTCATGCCGTGGGCAGTGGACTCCGCTCCGGTACCCGTACGTTTCTCCGAAGGATTGACGCACGGCTTTCTTCTAGTGCGGTCGGCGGCGGGAGAGATTGTGGCGCACGGCGAACTCACTCAGATTGTGAAGGAGGGAGGGGTTGCGGAGAGTCGCCTGGTCTTCCGTTTCAACGACGGCTCGCTGCACGACGAAAGAGTCGCGTTTTCCCAACAGCGGGTGTTTACATTGATTCGCTATCAACTTACGCAACGTGGCCCCTCTTTTCCCGAGCAGATGGAGGTGGTGATCGATCGAGGAACGTCAAGCTACGAGGTTCGAGCGCGAGGACGAGAAGATGGAACGGAAAAGGTTCTGACCGGAGACATCGATGTGCCGAAAGACGCCTACAATGGGATGATCGTGACGACGCTGTTGAACCTCCCCAGAGGCACCAGCGAAACGGTGAACGTTCTGGCCTTCGTTCCTGAGCCTACAGCAATCAGTCTGGAATTGGCCTTCATTGGCGAACGGGTGGTACGGGTGGGCGACCAGTCCCGCAAGGCATGGCGATACGCATTTAAGCCCGATATCGGCCCTGTCAAAAAGTTTTTCGGGAAGATGTTGGGCAAGCTGCCGGACGATTTTCACTACGACTGTGACATTCTGGCGGACGAGGTGCCGAGCTTTGTGCGGTTCGAGGGCCCGTTGCAACTCATGGGGCCTATCCTCAGCATCGAACTGATTAGTCCTCAAGTGGCGATGAACGCCGAGGACCGGAACCATGCGCCTAAATAATCCAGGATGTCCTCGCGATGAACCCCTTGTTCAGCCTCCTCATCAAACAGCTGCCCAGATGGCTTCCCGTCGTCAAAGCCATGCTGGAAAAGCCTGGCCGGGCCAAGACGGAGGATGGCCGGCTGGCGGTCGTCGAGCAATCGGTCGATTGGCTTGCCGAACGATCCGATGCCATGGAGAAAAAAGTCCGTCGGCTGACTCTGTTGGTCGCGGCGGGCCTGATTCTGTCGCTCGTCACGTTCGTGATCGCGCTGTCTCGTTAGGCCAACTGCGACCCACAGATCGTCGAAACACTTCTGCCAGCGGCAAGGTCATGAAACCCCGAAGCTGAAATGCATGAGCCGGTCGAAATGGTTGCGGTGAAAATCAACCCACACGTCGAGCCTGAAGCCGAGAAAAACAATAGGTCTTGAATGGGAGCGAGTCACCTTACCACAGGGAAGGCCGGGCCGGGAGTGACCGGTCATCTCCTTAATGGACAGCCTCGCCCCATATGCGCGGTAGTCCTGCTCGTAGGCTGGATTGGCGGCTGCGCATCCACGCCAACTCCCTTGACACTCCCGTCCGTGGACATCGATGAACCTGCCTTTCGTACGTCCTTGGAGGCGTTTGCCGGAGCCACGATCGTCGGAGACAACCGCGTGGACATTCTCTTGAACGGCGAGCAAACGTTCCCCGCCTTACTCGACGCGATCCGATCGGCTCGCAATACGATCACGTTCGAAGCATACATTTTTCACGAGGGCAAGATCGCCGACGACATCGTTGGTGCCCTTGCCGAACGGTGTCATGCGGGGGTGCGAGTGGCCATGTTGCTCGATGCCCACGGATCGAAGGGGCTGCCTCAACGCTACATCGGTGACCTCGAGACAGCAGGCTGTGAGATCGTGCCCGATTTCCGCCCGTTGCGGATTTGGAATCTCGAACGGACGAACAAGCGCAACCACCGCCGGATCGTCGTTGTGGACGGACGAGTGGGATTCACCGGCGGCTTTGGCGTCGACGATACGTGGAACGGCGACGGACGAACCGCAGGGCGCTGGCGAGAAACCAACGTCCGACTCGAAGGACCAATCGTGCAAAGCCTGCAGGAAGCATTCGTCGAGCACTGGCGGGAGGCCACGGGCGCGCTCCTGGGCGGGAAAGAGTATTTTCCTTACCCACCGGTGGAAATCAAAGATGAACCCGTGCAGGCCCAAGTTGTGCGCAGTTCACCCCTTCAAGGCAACGATGCCATGTATCGAGTGTTTCTGCAGGCGGTCTCCTCGGCGCGACATTCCATTATGATCTCAACACCCTACCTCCTCCCGGGCGAGCAACTGACCAGTGCGCTGCTCGAAGCGACGCAACGGGGCGTTCGCGTACGTGTCCTCATTCCCAGTGTGGAGAATGGCTCCGGTGTCGAATTTGTCACCCAAGCGAGTCAACGAGACGCGTTTGGCCCTTTGCTGGATGGCGGAGTGCAGCTGCATGAATATGCGCCTGCCCTCCTCCACACGAAAATGATGATCATCGACGGCGTATGGGCGACGGTCGGCAGCACAAACCTCGACAACCGCTCCATGGCGATGAACGACGAGCTGAACGTCATGTTTTACGACCAATCCATTGCCAAACGGCTGGAGGAGATTTTCGTCGAAGACGTCGCCCACTCCAACAAGCTCACCCGAGAGCAATTGGAGAACCGGGAGTGGCTACATCAGGCGCTCGGCGTGCTGCTGAGTCCTTTTCACGCCTGGTTCTGATCGACATCTATTCTTCTCGTAACCCTTCTCCGACAGGCTGTCGCGCGGCCCACCGTGCCGGAAAATAACCGGCGATCCATGCGGCCCCAATGGCCAGCAACAGGGCCTGAATGAGCACTTCCACGGGAATCGTCATGCGGATCGTCCATCCGAACGATTGCTTATTGATGACGGCAATGAGGACCCAAGCCAAGGCCAAGCCACTCATGACGCCCAGCACGGCCCCGATCACTCCCAAGTAGACGGCCTCCCACTGGACCAACCGCTCGACTTGGCTCCGGCTGGCTCCGATCGCCTGCAGCGTCGCCAATTCTCGCCGTCGCTCCAGCACGGCGGTGACGAGCGTGTTGACGATTCCGAGTACGGCGACGAAGACAGCGATCGCTTCCAGCACATACGTCAAGACAAATGTGCGATCAAATATATCAAGGATCTCCCGACGAAGTTCCCCATTGCTGATGATCAGCGGCGGCGCCATGGAGGCTTCACGGCTGCCGAGAGCTTGGCCGATCCGGCGCTTGACCCGTTCGTGGTCTGTATCAGGATGGAGATACAGCGCAAGCACGGTGACGCGATCATCGTTCCAGAAACGACGGTACATGGCTCGCTCGATCACCATCTTTCCGCCGTCGGTCGCATAATCGTAGAAAATGCCTTCGACCGGGACAGTATGCGGACCCACAGGCGTGGTGATGGTGACAGTCTCACCCGTCTGCAGCCCCAGCCGATTAGCCAGAACTTCAGAGACGACCACTCCGCCGGTCTCCGCCGCTCGCCTGAGGACAGTGGCCGAATCATCTTCAACCATGAGGTAACGGCCACGCTCGGCATGAAGCCGCAGATCGCGAGACACCAAGGCGACAGCCTGACCATTCACTTCAACCTGCACATCTCGATAGGTGTCCACCGCCGCCACCCCTTCTATCGCTGAAATCACGGAGACCCATGACCCGGGCAACGTCCGCGATGCGTGCCCCACCTGCTTACCGTGCAACCAAGCCGGCGGGGCAATGATGAGATCGGCCATCACCGTTTGATCGACCCACGCTTCGACCGTGTGGCGAAAGCTCCTGACCATGATGACCACGCCGATCATGATGGAAAGCCCGACCAGCAACGCCGAAACCGTCACAGCGTTTCGGCCCGGATGACGCGCCGCATGGTCGGCCGCCATCCGCCTGAGATTTCCCGAAAGTGCCGGAGGGGTCTGTCCGGTTCGTTGCAGAGACCACCGCCATGCGGCGATGCAGACGGGAGACAGGCAGGCGAACGCCCCCAATAGACATAGGGTCGCCGCGTAACCGAGGATGGGCAGCCCCCTGATCGCTGGCCCAAGAGCGCACAGCAGACCCACCAACAAGAAGAACAGACTCCCGCGTACATAGCGCCCGCTCCGTACTGTTTCCGACTGCTCATAGTCTCCCGGGGCAAGCGCCTTGGTCGCGACCGTCCGGCTCGCATCCCTGCTGGGTGCCACCGCCCCCGCCATAGACACCACGACACCGATCAAGATGCCTTGGACGAAAAATGCGACGTTCTGTGCATCGACGGCGGCGAAGGTTCCGTTGGACGTCAAGGGCACGTAAAGATCGCTGATCGTCCGGCTGACGAGCACGACCAGACTCCGTGCCAGCCAAAGGCCAGCAAGCGCGCCCACTGCACCGCCGATAAAGCCAAGCACACCCGCCTCCAAAAGGAACAAGGCTGCCACACGTCGCTGCGTCATGCCGAGGGCGCGGTAAATGCCGATCTCGCGCCGTCGCTGGGTGACAGAAAAACTCATCGTGTTGTAGACAAGGAACATGCCAATCAACAATCCGACCCAGCTCAACACGGCCAGGTTGAGCTGAAAAGCTCCCACCATTTTTTCAACCTGGACGGTACGTTGCGCGGGGCGCTGCACGACCACAGACGGGGGAAGCACGGCCCGGAGCGCGACCGCCACCTCGTCCACATTTCGCCCTGGCACGGTGACGATTTCAATACGGTCCAGCCGGCCGACCATATCAAACACCACTTGCGCAGCGGCCACGTCCATGACGACGACCCGATTCCAATAGGATCCTGGCCGATCGCTCCCTTCGACGACGCCGGCCACCCTCAACCGCAGCAGCCGGGAGCCCGCCCTGGCCTCCACTGTACTTCCCGGTTGCAGACCCCATTCAGCGCTCAACTGTCGTCCGACATAGACACTGTCGCGTTTGAGCAAATCATTGAACGCCTCCTCCCCTGCACCCCGTTCAAGCCGGAAGCCGAGTTGATCGAGCTCTGCAAGAAGGTCCACACCATACACCTGCACGCTTTCTGCGCCATGCAGGCCTTCACTCAGGATGAGAGCCTCTTCGATCAGTGGCGACGCCTTGACGACGCCAGAGGTCTTGCGGATGACCTCGATCACCGCTTCATCGAGTCCAAAGTCATGGGCCGATACTTCCAGTGTGGCCGATCCTGCGACCGTAACGACGGCACGCTCAAAGGCTCGAAGCGCTTCAACGTTGGCCGACGTAATGGCCACTGACGCCAGCACGCCGAGAGCGACACCGGCCACGGTGAGGAGTGTGCGAAATGGCTGCTGAAATGCGTGAGCGCGGACCAGCGCCACCGCGAGCACAAATGAGGCTGTCATCGGCGGTTGCACATACGTGAAAATTCGTAGCTAATTCAGCTGCGACGTGCTGTTTTTGATCAAGCGTTATGCGGCTCCGGATGGCGCCTGCATAAATCGGTGGTTTCGTTTACAGACTTCCATACCTTTGCTAGACTCGCTTGAAGTTATTGGTGGCCATTGAAGGTGGGAACACATGAAGACCGCGTTGCGACGAAAAGCCGATGGGCTGGTCGACGAGCCCGTCGATCTTGATTTGTTGACCCCGAGACAACGAGATATTCTGCGGCTGGTCTCTGTGGGGCATACGAATCGCGAGATTGCGAACATGCTTCAGATCAGCGTGCGCACTGTGGAAGTGCATCGCTTCAACTTGATGCGAAGGCTGAATGTGCGGAACGTGGCACAACTGCTCAGACGAGCTCTTCAGCTTGGTCTGCTCTCCAAATCCTTCGGCAAGTAACCTCAAGCTGCTGAAAACCCCCAGTCTTCATAACTCTTTCAACTTGCCTCTGCACTCTTCGGCCGACGCGTAGCCTTTCTGTTCAAGACAGCCAGCCAGTTCCTTTTCGAGGCGCGTGAAGACTTCCACTCCTTCTTCCACTAATGCCGTCCCCACCTGCACCGCCGATGCGCCGCACAACAGGTGCTCAAACGCATCGGCGCCGCTCACGACGCCGCCGGTCCCGATGATCGGCATTCTTCCTTTGAAGTGTTTGTAAAATGCCCGGACATTGGCCAGCGCGACCGGCTTGATGATGGCGCCACCAAGCCCGCCGAAGCCGCCCTTCGGCTTGATCACGACCGCTTCACTGGCAGGATCGACCACTAGCGCATTTCCGACGGAATTGATCAAATTCAAAAAATCCACACCGCAACGGCCGATGACATCGCCCATGAGCAAATGGTGCGCCGGGTCAAAATACGGCGGGAGCTTCACGCCCATAGGGACGGTGATCAGAGGACGCACGCGTTTTATGAGGCGCTCGGAGGCGTCTACGTCGTAGCCGATCTGAGGCTTCCCGGGAATGTTAGGACAGGAAAGATTTACCTCGATCAGATCAGGACCCGCCTCATTGATGACTCGCGCAATCGTTGGGAAGTCATCTTCACAGAGACCCGCCACACTGGCGATGACCGGCTTGCCGAACTGTTTGAGTGTAGGAATCAGCTCAGCGTACGCACGATAGCCAAGGTTCGGCAGCCCCATAGAATTGATCGAGCCGCCGGAAAATCCGTAGTACCGCGGCTGGGGGTTGCCCTCCCGGGCTTCGACGGTCATGGACTTGGTGACGATCGCTCCCGAGCGCGAGCGGCCCAAGGCTATCAGTTCCTCGTGCGTCACGCACCGTGCGCCGGACGCATTCATGAAACACATCGGGAATCGCACACCGGCAATGGTCACGGCAAAATCCATCAGACTCCTTGACCGGCAGCCTGCACGGTCCGTGTGGTGAGCCGCCCATCTTTCATCGCCCAGATGTAATCGGCGGCGTCCGCTGCGGCCGCGCTATGAGTGACCAGTAAAACGGTGTGATGAAACTGTGTGACTAAAGTCCGCAACATGGTGATGATTTCCGTGCCGTGTTGTGAATCCAGATTTCCAGTCGGCTCATCGGCAAGAATGATCTTGGGTGCATGCACGATCGCCCGAGCCACCGCAACCCGTTGCTGTTCGCCACCCGAGAGCTCGCTCGGTCGGTGTGCGGCGCGGCGCGTCATCCGTACCAGCGCCAAGACATCGGCCACGCGCTCGCGAACCTTCCGGCCTTGTTCTCCACGCAACAGCAATGGAAAGGCCACGTTTTCTTCGACCGTTAAGCCGGGAATCAGATGAAAAGCCTGAAAGACGATGCCGATGGATTGCCGGCGAATCCTGGTCCAATCGTCTGAACTGAATCCGGCGGTCGACCGCCCGTCGAGATGGATCGTTCCCGATGTCGGCAGATCAAGACCGGCTATCAAATTGAGCAAGGTGCTTTTGCCGCATCCGCTCGGACCGACGAACGCACAGAAGCTTCCGGCCGAAATGTCAAGACTGACTTGATCCAGACCACAGATACGATCGTCTCCCCTGGTGTAGATTTTCGACACGTCTGTGAGTGTGACCATCGGAGGAAACGGCGCTTGCGCCTCGTTTCGTATATCACACCATTTCATGACGCGACAACCTTGACAGCTAACGGCTGTTCGCCTAACTTCTTCGATGATGCGACCAGGAGCGCTGGGATGGTGCCGGCTGGCGCTGCGCGCCGTGCTTCCCGTGGACTGCATGAGTTGTGCGCAGCCACTGCGGATGGATCGCACGCCCTATGTGTGCGATGCCTGCTGGGACCAGATCATCCCGATTTCAGGACCGCGGTGCTCGCACTGCGATCAACCATTCGCGTCGAAGGCGGCTGATGTATGGACGCCTGCTCACCGCTGTCAGCGGTGCCTTCAGCACCCTCCGCTCTACGCGAGGGCCTGGACGCTCTATCCCTACGTTCCACCGCTTCAGCACGCGATCTGTGCATTCAAGTATCGGAACGTCTTCAGCCTTGCGAAGCCCTTGGCCTCGCTGATGATCCGCGCCTTGCCGGAGCAACTCGATGTCGATCTCATTGTTCCTGTCCCACTGCATCCTTCCAGACTGCGAGCCCGTGAATTCAACCAGTCCCTGCTGATCGCCGACCGCTTGGGGCGGCACCTCATGCGGCCTGTCTCCTGCACCGATTTCATACGCCTGTTCGCCACGGAACCACAAACGTCTCTCACCAGGCAGGAGCGTCTTCGAAACCTGCGCCGTGCGTTCATGGTCCGTACTGCGGAGACCTTCGCCGGCCTGCGAGTCCTGCTCATTGACGATGTGTTTACCACGGGAACGACGCTGAACGAGTGCGCCAAAGCCTTGCGTTCCGCGGGTGCGGCTTCAGTGTCGGCGGTCACCCTGGCTCGGACGATCGACGCGAACCTCGCTCCTGATAGGATTTGGGCAACGCTCAATGTTCAGTCGATCCAATAGATAAGGAGTTCTGCCGTGCCGATTTACGAGTACCGATGTCTCGATTGTGGGAAGCGAAGCAGCATTCTTCAATTGAGCTTCTCACCATCTCCCCCTCCCCTGTGCGCCCATTGTCAAAGCCCAACGCTTGAACGGTTGCTGTCTCGTTTTGCCTCCCCAAAATCAGACGAGGCAAGGATGGCGTCATTGGCGGACGATGATGCGTTAGCCGGCCTCGACGAGCAGGATCCGGCCAGTATGGAGCGTCTAATGAAGCGTATGGGGGATGAAATGGGCGAAGACCTAAGCGGCGAAATGGCACAAGGCCTTGACTCTCAAGATGAAAGTGGGTCTGGGCTGGATGAATCTGACAGTCTATGACAGGCATTGTCATATAAATTCACTTGACAGATGTCTTTGATTTTATTACTCTTGCCACAATCTGGAGAAGCAAGATCTTTATGACGATCCTCCGATGGTTAGGCAATGACAGAAGAACCAAAGAGCGAACTACTGACAGCGGAGGAGACGTGCCGGTATCTCAAAATCACCCAGCGGACACTGTACCGCTATCTTCAGAACCATCAGATACCTGCCTTCAAGCTTGGGAAAGAATGGCGATTCGTACGTTCGGATCTGGAACAGTGGATTCGAGAGCGCACGAGGCGCCCGTTGGTGTCGTGAAGGAGACCTGGCATTGATGTTTGCCGGCGAATATCTCTGCAAGGTGGATGAAAAAGGACGGTTCATTGTTCCTTCTCCCATCCGGGAACAAGTCGAATCGCAAGGACAAGCCGTGGTCTTTTTGAAAGGCCCGGAAGAATCCATCCTGATTTATTCGATGAAGGAATGGGAGAAAGTGCTCGAGCGGACCAAGAGCACCCTTGACGAGGAACAAAGCCGACTCTTCATGCATTTCGTCGTGTCAGAGGCGGGAACGTCCGAGATCGACAAAGCCGGTCGGATTTTGATTCCAGGAAAGCTGCGAAAGCTCGTGCCGTTGGACGACGACCAGGAGATTATCCTCGTTGGCCTCTACCATCGCATGGAAATATGGAACCCCAGCGAATGGCGGCGCTACATTGCGCGTTCCGAAGATCGCTATGAGCAGAATATGGCGAAGATCCTCAATCTTCTCTAGGTCGGCATTGAATCCTTCCTGGTTGCTTCCAACGTGCGTCTGAAGCGGGCTCTGGCGAACGTTCGTAAGTCTATGCCCACCTACCGCCGCTCGATTCAAATCCCGGCTCTTTCAAGTCTTCCATTTCATCTGAATGGTGCTCATCGCCTCAGTCCCACGAGTAAGAACGGTCGCCCTAGCAAGCGGCAGCCCACATCGCGGAAATCCATTGATTCCCCGTTGCTCCTTGATCGGGACAAACAGAGGATTGCAGTGACCTTACCCGTCCCTCCAAGCATCAATCATCAATATGCGACCGTGAATGGGCGCCGACTACTTTCGTCTACCGGCCGTTCCTACAAGGCGCAGGTTGGGCAGCTCGTCTGGTTGACGCTGACGGCATTTCCCCATCGTGCTGCACTGTTGTACCATCTGCAATCGAGTTGTCTTGCGCTCTCCATCCGATTTTATTTCACGACGGCATTGCGACGTGATGTAGACGGGGGACTGAAGATTGCGCAAGATGCACTCTGCGAAGGCCTTGGACTCAACGATAACCGTATTATCGAAACGCACTTGTACAAACACGTTGACCGGGAAAATCCGCGCATTGAGGTGCTCCTCGCGCCGGTCACGCCTTCTTAACGGACGGCCACGACCGTCTGCCACAGTCATTCATATCGTAGCGCTTCAATCGGATTGAGCCGCGAGGCCTTGTTGGCGGGGTAGAGGCCGAAGAACAGTCCAACCGCGAGCGAAAAAACGAATGCCACCCCAATCACCTCGAGCGAGATGATGGTCGGCCACCCTGCCACCACCGTGGTGAGTTTTGCGCCGATGATGCCCAGTACAATGCCCAAGATTCCGCCCAACAGGCTCAAGGTCATGGCTTCGATCAGAAACTGCATCAGCACATGACCACGCTTGGCTCCGACGGCCATGCGGACGCCGATCTCTCGTGTCCGCTCCGTCACTGACACGAGCAAAATATTCATGATGCCGATGCCTCCGACGAGCAGGGAGACGGACGCGATGGAAAACAGCATCATGGTCAGGGTTTGGCTGGTACCTTCCTGGACTTTTCCGATGTCGATCTGCGTCTTGACCGTAAAGTCGTCATTCTGCTCACGTTGCAGACGGTGACGCGCGCGAAGCACTTCGCGGATGCTATCGACAGCCTCCGGGAGGTCCTCGGCACGGTCCGTGGATGCGAACATCGCTCCGATCGAACCCAAAAACGACGTCCCGAACACTTTGCGTTCGCCGGTCGTGAACGGGATAAAGATCACATCGTCTTGGTCGGAGCCCTGAGCCGATTGGCCCTTCGGAGCAAGGACGCCGATCACGCGGAATGGCACGTTTTTGATGCGGATGACGGCGCCCACCGGTTGTTCACCTTCATCGAACAGGTTATCCACGATGGTTTGGCCGAGCAACGCCACCCGGGCGGCACTGTCGAGATCCGCCTGTGTGAACGGTCCTCCGCTGGAAAACGACCAGTCCCGAATGGTGAGGTAGCTGGGTGAAATTCCGTTTATCGGACCGTTCCAGTTTCGATTCCCGTTCACGATCTGCATGACCTCTCGTCTGGCCCATCCTGTTTCTGCAAGTAAGGGTATCTTTTTTTTCAGGTCCAATGCATCGGCGACGGTCAATGTCACGGCGCCACCTTGGCCCATACGGACCCCGCTTACGGTCGTTGCGCCGGGCCAGATGATGATGACATTGGTGCCGATCGTCGCGATTTGCGCCTGCACCGCCCGCTTCGCACCCTCTCCGATACCGACCATGGCAATGACCGCTCCCACGCCGATGACCATGCCCAACATGGTGAGCCCGGCGCGCAAGCGATTGCGCCTGAGGACACGCAAGGCGGTGAGCACGGTCATCCAAACAAACGCCGGCATTCAAACCTCTACCGTTCCCGGCGCCTGTCTGGTCACCCGGTCGGTCAACAGCTGACCATCCTTCAAGAAAATGTCCCGATGGGCATACGCGGCAATGTCCGCCTCATGAGTCACCAGGATGATCGTAATCCCTTCGCGATTGAGGCCTTCCAGAATGCTCATGATTTCCCGGCTCGATTCAGTATCGAGGTTTCCTGTCGGTTCGTCCGCCAACAATAGTCTGGGGGCCGTGATGAGGGCTCGGGCTATGGCCACGCGTTGCTGTTGGCCGCCCGACAGTTGCGCGGGGAAATGGTGTTCTCTGCCGGCCAACCCGACCCGCTTGAGCGCCGCAGCCGCCTTCGCCCGCTGCTCACTCAACGACAGCCCGCGGTAAAACAGAGGCAGCTGCGCATTTTCCAGCGCACTTGTGCGGGGAATCAGATTGAAATTTTGAAAGACGAATCCGATTTGGCGGTTGCGTATGTCAGCCAGTTGGTCAACGCTCAACTGGCCGACATCGATCCCGTCCAGCCGATACTGCCCTCGGGAGGGCTGATCCAGACATCCGAGGATGCTCAAGAGCGTGGATTTGCCGGAACCGGAAGCCCCCCTGACCGCCACAAACTCGCCTTGTTGGATCCTAAGGGTGAGGCCTCGCAGGGCGTTCACCTCCACGTCGCCCACGCAATAGCGTTTCCACATGTCGTTACATTCTATGAGGCAGCTCATACGATATTCGAACAGGCAGGAAGAACAATTTTCGCTTAGAGCACTACCGTCGTTCGAGAAGAGAACCGGTCATAAGCCCCTGTCGCGCGACCGGCGTTGCCCGCCGGACAGACCAAAGCCGGGGGGGAGATCACCGGTTCTCCTGACGCCGAGCGGCTGTTCGATGCCCACGATGACTTCGTCGCCTGCGGCCACTCCCTCTGAGACAATTTCCGTGTACGTGCCGTCGGAGATGCCGGTCTGCACCTTCACTGGCACCGGCTCACCATTATCCCCCTGCTTCCAGATGGGACGCGCCGGACCTCCGCCGGACAAGAGCATGCGACCTCCAGTCTCGTCCTTAATATGCGCCCCTTTCATCGGGCGGGACGCAAGCTGTTCGGATCTCGGGGGGACAAACCGAAGAGCAGCATTGGGGACTTTAAGCACGTTGTCACGCTCAGCAACGATGATGGACACGTTCGCTGTCATCCCGGGCTTCAGGCGTAGATCTTTGTTATCCACCCCGATAACCACGTTGTAGGTCACGACATTTTGCACCGCGATCGGAGCCAATCGCACTTGACGGATGGTCCCTGCAAAGGGAACACCAGGATAGGCGTCCACCGTGAACGTGGCTTCTTTTCCCTCGCTGATCCCGCCAATGTCCGATTCGCTGACATAGGTGTCGACCTGCATCTTGGTCAGGTCGAGAGCAATGAGGAACAGGTTGGGCGTCGCAAAACTGGCCGCCACCGTTTGCCCCACCTCCACATTCCTCGCCACGACAATGCCATTCACAGGCGAGCGAATAGTCGTGTACTTGAGATCCAGCTCGGCGGCATTCAAAGCCGCTTCAACCTGCTTCACTTGGGCAGTCGCCACATTGACCTGGGCATCCGCCCCCTGCGCGTTCGTCACTGCCATATCGACGTCGTTTTGAGACACGAATTGCTGCGCCGCGAGTGACTTCGCACGATTCAGTTCCCGTAGGCGTTGAGTCTGCTCGTTTTTCGCCTTTGCCAAATTGGCTTTCGCCATCTCGAGATTGCTGGCAGCCTGGTCGCGTCGGGCTCGAAACGGCTCAGGGTCGATGATTGCGACAATGTCCCCGGCCTTCACTATGGAATTGAAATCGGCGTGCAGGCTTTTGATCATTCCCGAGACCTGGGTCCCCACCTGTACAGACACCACAGGGTTGATCGATCCGGTGGCCGTGACAATCGAGACGACCGAACCACGCTCGATAACCGCGGTCCGATAGCGGATCGGCAGTTTTCGCTCTCCATTAAAGAAGACGTATCCGCCGATCACGAGTCCGACGAGCAATATAGCGGTGATGAGGAGAA
>DATIGH010000235.1:0-15502 GCA_035454845.1 Nitrospira sp. | reverse complement strand
GCGGCCCGACGCCTTAATGACCGCCCGGCTATTGGCCGACGTTCGGGCGAGTTGAACGAAGTCCCAATCTTTGCCGAGCTGTTCATCGAATGTGACGTGGCGAGCCAGAGGAAACAACACAGCGGCAGTCAGGTCCTGTGTGATTTCGTGCTCGGTAAAGGTCCGGACCAGCAACACCGTGGGTTCACCCTGAGCAAGACGATCTTGAAAGTCCACGAGCATACCTGGACCTAATCCGAGGCCCCAACGCTTCAAAAGGGGACTGACATCCGACTGTGAGTCGGGGTCGACCATCAACAAGAGGCGTCCGCCTTTGTCGATGTAGGCATGAATCCGATCTAATTCTTCGCTCGTCATCGGCTTACGGGGACCCGCGATCACCAAGATCGACGTGTTATCCGGGACAGCCGTCTGAGTGAGCAGACTCAACGTGCCGACTTCATAGCCCTGCTTCGTCAAGATTTCTTTGGCCAGTGAGAATCCGGTCCGCTCCCGATTGTCAATGCTGGGTTCCCCATGGCCCTCGAGAAATTGGATACGCTTCTTGTCGTCTTTTGAAACCCGGATGAGGGCGCTAGTCAACTCAGCTTCCGACGGATTCGTTACGCGAATGGTTTGAGTGCCGCTTTCGAAGACTGCTGTATCGCTTCGTGTGATGCCATAACTCTGTGCCACCTTCGGATGGCGTTCGGGGTCAACAAATTCGACGGCGATTTTTGCGCTGGCTTGTCGATAACTATCCAACCGCTCTTTGTAGGTTTGATAGCCGGGATCCTTCTCGCGGGTGAAGACGGTGATCTTGACCTCGCGCGGCAGGCTTCGGATCACCCGGTGCGACTCTGGCGCCAGTGAAAAATTCTGGTTTTCCGAGAGGTCCCACCGAATGGAGTGTCGTGCCGCGAGAAAGTTCAGTATGGAGAGGATGCCGATGAACAAGAGCACCATCAACAGGCTGTTGGCGCCCATCCTCGTGGATCGGCGCGACGAGATGGCCTTCAAGGTTTCCGCATGAGCGACGAAAAAGAGAATCAGGCAGATGACTGCCAGCCCTTCGACAGCCGTCACCACCCAGAGGTGCTCTGGGGCCAGGTGATACCCGATCATGCCCGCGAGCGCCAGCGATGTGCCGATGACGCCCAGCGGAATCGTCTTCAATTTCATTTCCATCTCGTCGAATCCACGACCCGGTGCGTCAGAAACAGCATCAGAATTAAGGCGCTGGCAAAGTAGACGAGATCCCGTGTATCAATCAGCCCGCGGACGAGATGATCGTAATGCTCCATAAACGAGAGGTAGGAAATCACTTGGCCCGCCGCTGTATCCCCAAGAAGCGTCCCGATTCCTGCAAGGAGCCAGAGAAAGAGGAGCAGGCCGAAGCTGACGAAGGCCGCGACAATTTGGTTTTCGGTCAATGCAGAGGCAAGCACCCCCACGGATAGAAACAGCGCCCCCAGCAACACAAGGCCCAAATATCCGGTGAAGATAGGGTACCAATCGAAATCGCTGAACAGTGCAAGCGTGAGGGGGATCAGTCCGGTCAGACCCAGTAGTCCGAGAAACAGCACAAAGACGCTCACGAATTTCCCGGCGACGATCTCATTGAGACCGATCGGAGAGGTCATCAGGAATTCGAACGTTCGTAGTTTCTTTTCCTCGGCGAACAGCCGCATGGTGAGAATCGGCAGCACGAGCAGCAGGACGAATCGAATGCTGCTGAAGAGATTCCTGAAGACCAAATCGTTCAGGTTAATTTGTGCCTGGCCCTGGACCTGCATGAGCTGAATCGCCTGAGCGCCCGTGAAGACAATGTAAATGTAAGCGAGGAGGCCGACGATCAGGAGAAAGACGGCGCCGACAACGTACACGACCGGAGAAACGAAGTACGACCGCAATTCCTTGGCAATGAGCGTATTCACGGGAGTCATGATGGGACATCCATACCCTTCCGGTTCACATCGCCGGCCGGAGCCGTCGCAGGACCGGTGTTCTGTGGCAGTCCTTCCTCATGCCTGGTGAGCTTGAGGAATACGTCTTCCAAGGTCATCGAAATCAGCTTGAGTTCGACCAGTCCCCAATTGCTGGTCACGGTCAGGCGCGCTATGTTTTCCCTGACGTCCTTGCCCAGTTGGGTTTCCAGGAGGAAATGTCCCGTCGGCCCGTTTGCGTGCACCTGGAGCACGCCGTCGACCTGCCGGAGTTGAGCTTCAACGTCTGCGGGCGCACGTGTGAGCGTCAAGGCGATCTTTTCCGAATGGCGCAGCCGTGTCGACAACCGGTCAGGAGTGTCTTCGGCGACAATGCGGCCGCTGCTGATGATGACCACGCGCTGACAGACCGCGGTCGCTTCCGGGAGAATATGTGTGCTCAAGATGACCGAATGCGATCCGGCGAGGCTCTTGATCAATTCGCGGATCTCGATGATCTGCTTAGGGTCCAGCCCGACCGTCGGTTCGTCGAGGATCAGTACCGGCGGGTCGTGGATCAGCGCTTGGGCCAACCCCACACGCTGGCGGTATCCCCGAGAAAGATTGCCGATCAGCCGATGCTGCACGGAGCCCAGACCCAGCCGTTCGATCTCACGCGACATCGCGGTCGTGAGCATGGCGCCAGCCAGCCCACGGAGGCGGCCGACGAAGCGGAGATATTCATCGACCGTCAGCTCTTGGTACACCGGGGGCGTTTCCGGCAAATAGCCGATCCGTCGTTTAACCTCAAGGGGCTGGTCAAGGCAGTCAAATCCTGCCACGGTCGCACGGCCTTCCGTCGGCGGCATAAAGCAGGTGAGAATGCGCATGGTCGTGGTTTTCCCGGCGCCGTTTGGACCGAGAAAGGCCAAGACCTCGCCTTTTGCGACGGAAAACGTGACCCGGTCGATAGCAGTGTGTTGACCGTAACGCTTGGTGATCTGCTGAACGTCAATCATACCGACGGATCAATGACTCGCTGCTATGGAAAGGGATCGGAGGTGACGGCGGCGGGCGTATCGCCATCTTTGTACAAGTTCAAGTAAACGTTTGGCATCTTACTCATCGGGGGGGAGGCAGTCAACTCTCTATCCAGGCCGTGTAGCTTTACAGGACCGAGCATGTCCTGTTAGAGTCCCGCCCGTTCGCGTAAGGCTTGATACAGCGTCATCATGAAAACCCTTCCGTGGTTTATCATCTGCGTTTTGTTCCTGTTTTCCTGGCCTCTCCTGCCGGCAGACGCAAGAACGACGTACAAGGTCCAAGGAACGGTAATTGCCATCACGCTTTCGCAGAATCCTCCCTTGATTGTGGTGAAAACTCCATTAGGACCCAAGAACCATATGACCGTCGGAGCCACCGTCACCTCTCGTACCAAGATTATACGGGGGAACAAGCGTGTTGCCCTCAATACAATCCGGGAAGGAGAAGTCGTCTGGTTGACATATGTGAAAGCTCCCGGAGGAGTGCTCGCGGAAGTCATTCGCGTGGTGGCCTAACACTTCTATTGACTGGCGACATCACTTTCACTTAGTTTTAGTAGTTGAAGGGTTTTCGCTGTTCAAGATCGCGCGATTCCTTCCGGGGATAGCAGGTTCATCGCTTCATACCAAGGTAGGGAGACAGTCTACGGTCGCGGTATTGTTGAATGTTCGGTTAGGGCTTACCGTGAACCTCATCAGCGAGGTGTCTGTGGCCCTGTCAGATCAACCGAACATTGCAGGTGTTGACGATGACATACCATCCTTCGCGGTCGAATCAGGCGGTGTTGTGCACCCTTACCGTTGCGGGAATGTTGTTGGGCGCCTGTTCCTGGATTCCCAAAGGAACGGCGGAATTTGACGTTGGGATCAAGGACCGTGGGGTCGCCTCCTGGTATGGCGAGCAGTTTCATGGCAGGCAGGCGGCAAACGGTGAAATATTCAACATGGAGGCGATGACGGCCGCTCATCGGACGATGCCCCTTGGCAGCATTGTCCGAGTCGTCAACCTTGCCAACGGGAAACATCTCCATGTGCGCATCACTGACCGTGGGCCCTATGTGAATGGCCGGGTTCTGGACCTTTCCCGGGCAGCGGCTGTGGAGTTAGGCATGGAGCAGGGGGGTCTTGCGCACGTTCAAGTGGAAATGGTTGGAAAGCGACGTCCAGAACTCTTACAACTGGCAGAAACTAGATCGGGCCGAGCCTCATCGTTCCTTGAAACGAACACAGTTGCCAACCGACCGACGGCGTTCATGACCTCGTGTCTCCGGGTGCTTCCCAGCGATGTGTGGCTCAGCCGTCGGGTTCGCCGTGTTCCCGCCATGCTGGCCGCGGACCACACGGCCCACACTGAAGTCGCGACCCTCACGATTGTCTAGCGACTCACTTCTCTTTGATCCTTCGGGTTGACAGTGCGCGAAGCGCTCCACTAGACTGATTGGTCTTGGCCAGCATCGAGATCGATGGCCGGCTTTAGCTCGACGACGAGGAGGCTCCCGCGCATGGCAAAAAAGCAAACCGCCGAATCCGACGAAATCAGATTGAAAAAGAAAATAGCCGAGCAACTCGCCAATCGCTCTAATCCTCAAGGGTATGCCGCTCTGCGGTCTTTGCGTAAGCGGTTGAAGCGGGAGCAACGGAAGCGGCGGACTTGGGCACTGAAGCGCAAGCACGCCGGTGGCAGTAAGCCTGCCGAGGCTGTCCAGGCGGCAGGATAAGATTCTGAAAACATGAAGCCAATTGAAGGAATTGCGGTATGGATGACCTAAAGAACGAAGACCCGCAGCAGGGCAATGCGGACCTCGCGAGCGACGAACTCGCGGATAAGGTTTCAGCGGAATTTACCGGCGATCAGACTCCCGCCACGGATCTTCCCGGCGAGCAGGCCGAAGCGGTCATGCTCGAAGAAGAAAAAGTCAAAGACGAGATCGACATTCAAATCGATCTGTTAAAGGATCCGGATTGGGTAGTGCGTCGCGAGGCAGCCATTACGTTGGGCGAAATGGGCGACGAGCGATGTGTAGAGCCGCTCTGCAGGGCGCTCTACGACGGCGATTGGCAGGTCCGGGAAGTGGTGGTCGAAGCGTTGGGGCAAATCGGATCTCCCGCCGTCGAAATGCTCATCAAGATGGTGCGTGATTGGGATGTCCGCAAGTATGTCATCATGGCATTGGGCAAAATTCGCGACGAGCGCGTCCTTGATCCGCTGATGCTACAACTGCGAAGCGACGAATTCAAAGATGATGCGACAAACGCCCTGGTCGAACTGGGCGAACCGGCCCTCGAGCGTCTCGTCAAGGCGCTCAAAGACAAAGACGAAATGGTGCGAAAGCAGGCTGTGCTGGCTCTGGGACGGATCAAGCACAGTGGCGCCGTTGATCCGTTGATTGAAATGCTTTCCGATTCCGATTGGTTCACCCGCCTTACGGCAGCCGCAGCGCTCGAGGCCATCGGCGACCCGCGCGGCCGCGACGCCATCAAGCCGTTGACGAAAGATCCGGATATGGTGGTTCGGATGCGGGTCGAACGCATCCTCGCCAAGTGGAAGAAGCAACCGGAAGGCTCGGTCTCGGTGAACTGACTCGGTGAACTGACCGGTTACTTATTCAGTTCCCTATCCAGGTTCTGCTGCAACTCCGTCAGTTTCCGAATCGGCACCGGTTTCCCCATCGTCAGTTCCAGCCGCATCTCCTGCAGGGTGCCGACGAATCCGCGTAGAGCCTGCGTCTGCTCCGAAGGCTTGGTGCCTTTCATGGCGCTCTCCAACGCATCTACGCCTTCGGCGAGTTGTTTGGCGGCTTCCCCAAAATTTTTGTCGAATAGCTCGGCTTTCGCCTGGACGACTCGCGATTTCGCATCGAGGAGTGCTTGCCGACGGCGAAGATCACGTTCAATGCCCATGGTGGTATCCACCACGTTTCGAGACATGTCTTTCAATGAATGCTGAAGGTCGCCGATCGTTTGTTGCAATGTACCCACCGGCCGCTGCCCGAAATAATACCCGAGGGCAAAAGAGGCCAGGGCGAGCATCACTGCGCCGATAAATTTCCGCATGACTTATCCTTTCCGTCCTCGACGGGACGAAGACTTTGCGGAAGAACTGAGATTGAGAAGCAGACTGCCGGCTGCGGTAATGCGGACCGCTGGATCCGAGTCATGAAGACCTTTTTTGATCAAGGGGAGCACAGGGAGAGACATTTTCCCCAAGACTTTGGCGGCGAAGAGGCGCGGTTGGGGCTGCTGGTCCTGTAAGAGCGTCTGAAGGATTGCGAGAGCTTGCTTGTCGGACGCAGCGCCCAATGCCTGAGCGGCGGAAGCCCGCACGGACGGATCCGGATGCCGGGCAAGGTCCGCCGCCACCAGAACCGCGCTGTGGTCGCCCAATCGCAAGAGACCTTCGACGGCACTGGCCCGCACCTGCATGGACGCATCTTTAGTCAACGCGTGAAGCAAGGGACGCGAGTCTTTGGTGCCGACGCGGCCGAGACTGGTGGCCGCGACTGCTCGCACCCGGGCGTGCTCATCACCAAGCGCATGAGTCAACGGGGGAACCGCACCGGACTCGCCAAATTCACCCAACGCCCCTGCGGCAAATGCCCGTACGGGTGGTTCCGGGTCGTAGACGCCTTGGCTGAGCACGCTCAGGGTGGAGGGGCGCTTGAGCCGGCCAAGGATGCCGAGTGCAGCCATTCGTGTCTCCGGGTCGGGTAGGGTAGCCGCCCCCGTGATATCGACCAACATGTCCTGCTTGCCGAGCCGATACAGAGCGGCATAGGCAAAGACGCCTTCAGGCCCGTCCTCGGTTCTGGCGACCTCGATCAATCGTGGCATGATTTCAGTCACCTGTGCTTCGCTCAGCGCGGTCATCGCGGCAATGCGTACGGAAGCCGTCTCGTCGGTGAGCGCCCGTCGTAAGGCCTGGGACTTAGCGGCAAGGCCGGCACGCGCAAGTGCTTCGACCGCTCGCGCGCGCACAATTGGTGAGTTGTCCAACAACCCATCCTCCAAAATGGCTTGCAGATCCGGAAGTTTCAGATCGGCGAGCGCGCTATAGGCTGCGATGCGGAGGTGTTCATGACTCGCACGCACGTAGGCACTGAGAAAGCTGATGCCGAGCCGGCGTAGCAGAACCGGGTCGTCAGTGTGGCCGGCCTCAACCAGGCGTTCATAGATGTCGAGTGCTTCCTCGGGCCGACCCAGCTGGGTCGCGCTTTGTACGGCCAGCCGAAGCCAGGATGTTGAAGGCGTAGCTCCGGAGGACTGCGGAGGCAGGAGCCGGAGTACGGTGCCATAGTCGGCGCGATTGAACGCTTCGGTCGCTTCTCGTTCCAAGGAAGCCGGCGTGGCGGCTACGGCGAAAGAGGGGACCGCGAAGGCAAGCAGCATGCAGAGGAGGGAGATCAGCGATTCGTCCTCACCAGGTTGTCGGAACGCGGGTCATCGCCGGGCAGTACAATATTTCAACGTAGTCCTTCACCATTCTCTTGGTGCAGAATCGCGAAGCGACGGTTCTGATGCTTTCTTTGACCATCTGTAGCCAGCCGCGCGGGATGCCGTCGAGATCGCGTTGGTAAAACAAGGGGACCGCCTCTTGCTCCAACTGACGGTAGAGCTGTTCGGCATCGTGAAGGTCTTGCGCCTGCACATCGTGGTTGCCCTCCAAGGGCTGAATCCCCCAGCCGTTTGCCCCGTTGAAGCCTTCTTGCCACCAGCCGTCGAGCGTGCTGAGATGCAGCGCACCGTTGAGGGCCGCTTTCATCCCGCTGGTTCCGCTGGCTTCCATGGGAAATCGCGGGGTGTTCAGCCAGATATCCACGCCTTGCACGAGATATTTGGCCATGTGCATTTCATAATCTTCCAGAAATGCAATGTGTCCGCCCAGCTTGTGATCGTTGCAGAAATTCATGACCTCATGGATGAAATAGCGGCCGGGTTCGTCCGCCGGATGAGCTTTTCCCGCGAATACGAGTTGGACGGGCCGCCATTTGTCCTGTAGAAGTCGTTTCAAGCGCTCGAGGTCATGAAACAGCAGCGTCGCGCGCTTGTACGTCGCGAAGCGTCTGGCAAAGCCGATGGTCAACGCCTCGGGATCGAGTAGCGTACCGCGGCTCAACACCTGCGCAGGCTGCAAGTTTCCCTGCATCCATCCGGTCCGTGCCCTCTCACGAATAAATCCCATCAACTTCCGTTTCATGGTTTGACGGACTGCCCAGAGTTCATGATCAGGAATGTCGAGCACGCGCTGCCACATGGCGGGATCGTCGCAGTGCTCCAACCAGGCGGGATGCAGGGATTTGCTGTAGAGACGATGCAAGTCCTGCCCGATCCACGTCGGTGCATGGATGCCGTTGGTGACATGCCGGATCGGCACGGTTTCGACCGGCAGGCCAGGCCAGAAATGTTGCCACATCTCACGGGTGACGCGGCCATGCTCGCGGCTCACGCCGTTGACATGCGCCGACAGGCGCATGACGAGGGCCGTCATATTGAACCCTTGCCCGCGCGATTCGGGAGTTTCTCCCAACCCGAGAAACTCGTCTCTCGAGAGATTGAGCTGTTCCCAATACCCCGAAAAATACCGGTCCATCAGATAATGCGGAAAAACATCGTGGCCAGCCGGCACCGGTGTATGGGTGGTGAACACCGTGCTTTGGCGCACCAGTTCGCTGGCCTCGGCATGAGAGCGGCCGCCTTGCATCAGTTCCCGCAGCCGTTCCAATGTGAGAAATGCGGAATGCCCTTCGTTGGCGTGCCAGACCGAGGGTGCAATGCCGAGCGCACGGAGCAGGCGGACGCCTCCGATGCCCAAAAGAATTTCCTGGCAAAGCCGCATTTCCTGATCGCCACCGTATAACCGCGCCGACAGCGCTCGGTTCTCCGGACTGTTTTCCGGCACATCGGTGTCGATCAAGTACAGCGGGATGCGCCCAACCAGCACCTTCCAGACGATGGCTGTCACGTTGCGTCCGCCCATGTCGACCGTGAACCGGCATTGTTCGCCTGACGGCGTCATGGCCGGATGGATCGGCGAATCCTCGCGATTAAACGACGCGTATGCGGCTTCCTGCCATCCTTCTGGGGTGATCCGTTGACAGAAATAGCCTTGAGGATACATGAACCCGATGCCGACGAGAGGAACGCCCAGATCGCTGGCCTCCTTACAATGATCTCCCGCAAGGATGCCCAGGCCGCCGCTATAGATTGGAATAGAGGTGTGAAGGCCGAATTCGGCCGAAAAATACGCAATGGTCTTCTTGGTTTCGCCGGCGTGCTTGGTGCTGAACCAACTCCGTCCATTGGCTTTATACTCGTCAAACAGCTTGAGAACGGCGGAGTACTGTCTGAGATAGGACGGGTCATCGGCAAGCTTGGCCAATCGCTCAGGTTTCACGTCGGCAAGCAGTTTCACTGGATTGTGATGAGTATAGAACCACAAGGTCGGATCGATCGTCTCGAAGAGCTGGCGCGCCTCCACGGTCCAGCTCCACCAGAGGTTCTGGGAGAGTTCCGACAGTCGCGCGAGGCTTGCTGGGATATGGGTGTGTACGGATTCGATGGTCGTCGTATTCACGCAGTCTCCTTGTAGGGTGGAATCGAAAGTGGCGAGAAGACGGTCACTCGTGGAACGGTCAGGCGTGACCGGCCTTATGCCAAGAGTTCCACTCCTCGGAGAATGCCACGGCGGCATACCGTTCGCCAAGCACTTTCGCAACTCGATTCATCAGCTTGGTGAGCTGTTGAGTCTCTTCGGCGGAAAGATCCTGACGAAAACGAGGATGGAGTCCCCAGCGCGTTTCGATCTCATCGCCGGAGACGTCGGACATGACACTGATGAGTTTGATTTCGCTTCCTGTCTCTCTGGCCGCGCCGCTTGGTGCCGCCGCGGGCTTGGTGCCGGAGGGCACAGCTGCGGCGCCCGCCTCCGGCGGCGGTTCGCCTTTGAGGATCGCCGTGATCGCCGGAACTAAGGCGGTCACACACAGGGTCGCCGCCGACGTGATTTGCGGATTATCCGACACGCCCAGCGCATCGGCCACCCGACCGCCAAAGGCATCGAACATCTCGTTCTTGGTCTTGCTCTCTTCCGTGATGGAGTATCGAAAGCCTTCGTAGAGCTTGCGACTTTCCGCCACAACCCCACCGATGGTCATCATGATCTCGTTTTGGTCGACTCCGGAACCGAAGGCCGGCTCCAGCACCGCACGCAAGCGAGCTGTCACGGCATCTTCCAGCCCGTTCATGAACTCCGGTTGATCTTTAATGGGGATGTGAAACGCCGACAGCCGGTCGGCCAGATTGAACGTGACCTTGAGAAATTCCAAGTAGAGCTTCCACTCATCTTGCCGTTTGAGCTTGAGCGCCTGCTCGGGGGCATTTTTCTTCATGACCGTCACTGATTCACCGGCCACTGCCAGCATCAGATCGGCGAGAGAGCGTTGCTGTCCGTCATACGGTATGTTGGTCGCTGCCATGTTGAAGAAGCTTCCTTCCGTTAAGGATGGCGCATTATAACCGAGCGGTCGGCTTGCCTCCAAGAGGGAGATAGTGCCAGGGACGCAGGCAATGGGGTCCCGTCTCCCCCTTGGCAAATCATCCGCCAGTCATCCACAATGCGCGTAAAAAAAGGAGACGTCGAGGATGATCAGGCCGTAAAGATGGAAGATCTACCCCTGTTATTTGTGAAGACTCTTCTCTTGCGTCCGTACGTATTCATTTTTCTCGCCGCGTTTCTTCTCGTCGCCCGAGGTCTCCTCGGCTGGCAGAGAACCGGCGCCTTTTTTCTCATTGGTTGGATCACAGCTTTCGTATGCGAATACTCATCGACACGGGTGGGTGTGCCGTTTGGATTTTACTATTACACGAGATCCACGGTGGGACAAGAGCTTTATATTGCAGACGTCCCATTTATGGATTCCCTTTCATTCACATTTCTGTTGTTTTCCAGCTACTGTATGGCGCTGGTGTTTCTCTTGCCGACGGTCCCGCGGTCAAATCCCCATGAATTGCATCTCGTTCTTGATCCGACGGTTAGAACTTCGTGGCCCTCACTGGTGCTTGCCTCGACATTCTTGATATTCATCGATGTGATCATCGATCCCGTCGCGCTGCGCGGCGACCGCTGGTTTCTGGGCTTGATCTACGGCTATCCTGACCCTGGGTTGTACTTTGGGATTCCCCTCATGAATTTTGTGGGTTGGGCCGCCGTGGGCCTCATCGCGCTTTCTGTCTACTTCCTGATCGATCGCCGCTTCCCTCCGCTGTCTCGGACGATCTCAGCGACTCGACACCTGGTCTTTGGTTGTGCGCTCTATTACGGCGTCCTAGTGTTCAATCTTTCCGTGACGTTCTGGATCGGTGAGGTCCTTCTTGGCCTGGTCGGAGTCATGATTTATGTCCCCGTGAGCATCCTCTTTACTCTACGCCTGCTTAATCGTCTTCCCGGTCCCGTTAACTCTCATTCCGCGTCTTCTGCATCACCGACCGCAGTACAGCATTAAAGCCTCGTTTCAATGGCGCTCATGCCTTGCATTGAAACACTCTCGTTTGAAATGTTATACAGCGCGGTCACCTGTTGTTCCTCCATGAGTCGCGACATCACGCCATATGTCTTAAAACGCCAAGGCGAGGAGTCGGTTCCTCGGAAGCTCTCCATCGACTACGCTGCAGCATTGAATCCTCAGCAACTTGCAGCGGTGACGGCGGGCGATGGGCCTTCGTTGGTGATTGCCGGGGCAGGCAGCGGCAAGACACGGACGCTGGTCTATCGTGTGGCGTATCTGATTGATACAGGAGTTGACCCTTCGAATATTCTACTGCTGACTTTCACGCGCAAATCAGCACAGGAGATGCTGCAACGAGCGGGAGAGCTGATCGGAATGCGCAGCGAGCGCGTGTGCGGCGGCACCTTTCACTCCGTCGCCAACATGCTGTTGCGGCGCTATGGCCGGGCCATTGGGTTGGAGCCAGGATTTACTATTTTGGATCGCGGCGATGCCGAAGACCTGATTGCCCTCGTCCGCTCGCAACTTGGTCTCAATGAAAAAGACAAACGATTTCCCCGCAAAGGCACCATCGCCGAAATCTTCAGCAAGGCCGAGAACACGTTGCGGAGCCTGGATGACATTGTCATCGAGGAATTCAGCCATTTTGCCGATCACATCGAAGCGCTCACTCAACTGCAGATCGGCTATCGCGCCGCGAAGCGCCACCGGCAACTGGTGGACTATGACGACCTCCTCGTGCTGCTGCGTCAGCTCCTCGTCCAGGACCTACAGGCCAGGCAGGCGATTTCCCGGCTGTATCGCTATATCTTGGTCGATGAATATCAGGACACTAATCGATTGCAGGCGGACGTGATCAGGAATTTGGCGGCGTCTCATCAGAACGTCATGGTGGTGGGCGACGACAGCCAGTCGATCTATGCCTTCCGCGGGGCGACGTTCAAAAACATCATGGAGTTTCCGACGCTTTTCCCGGGCGCCATCATCTACAAGCTGGAGGAAAATTATCGAAGCACGCAGCCCATTCTGAATCTTGCCAATTGCATCATTGAAGAGGCGGCCGAAAAGTATACCAAGCATCTGTTTACCCGGAAACTGGATGGTCCGCTGCCGACGCTGGCCGAAGCGGCGGGCGAAAACGCCCAGTCTCGGTTCGTCGCGCAGAAGATTCTGGAGCTGCGGGAGGAAGGCGTGCCCTTGAACGAAGTCGCCGTCCTGTTTCGATCGAGTTTTCACTCGTTCGATCTGGAAATCGAGTTGTCACGATGCGAGTTGCCGTTTATCAAACGCGGCGGTGTAAAATTCATTGAGACTGCGCACGTCAAGGATTTGCTGGCACACCTCCGCGTCGTGGCCAATCCTCTTGACGCCGTAAGCTGGCATCGTGTCCTCATGCTCGTTGAAGGGGTGGGCCCGAAGAAAGCGCAAGATCTGTTGACCACATTGGTGCAGTCAGAAAAGCCCTACGACATGTTGCGGGCGGCAAGCGGGCGATCCGCGCAAGGGCTGAAGAATCTAGCGTACACGCTGGAAAGTCTGTCGGGAGCTGTCGATCGGCGGACCGCCGAGCAAGTCAATCACGTGTACGAGTATTATCTGCCGATCCTCAAAGAACAATACGACGATTATCCAAAGCGCATACGAGACCTCGATCACCTGCACACGATTGCAGAGGGATATGCGGAAGTGGACGCCTTCCTGTCGGATCTGGCTCTGGAACCGCCGGAGGGCAGCGCGGTCGATGTCGATCCACCGGATCGAGACGACGAGCGGATGGTACTCTCAACGATTCACTCGGCAAAAGGGCTCGAATGGCAATGTGTGTTCGTCATTTGGGTGGTCGATGGCAAATTCCCATCGATATATTCGTTCGTCACCGATGAAGAATTGGAAGAAGAGCGACGGCTGTTCTATGTGGCGGTGACGCGCGCCAAGCGCCATTTGTATTTGACGTACCCCATCAACGTCTTCGATAAGAGCAGCGGCATGCTGCTGTCGAAGCCCACCCGGTTCCTCGATCATGTTTCGCCGGCGCTGTTCGAGCAGCTGGCCCTTGTAGAAGAGGGACAGCAGGCCGACTGGGGCCGCTATCGAGACAACGACTACTGAGTTCTCGATGTATTTGATGCTGGTTTTCTGGACAGCGCTTCTCGTCTGCCTGCCAGTTCCTCACGTCCTGGGCAGCGATAAGACGCCCAATCCGTCAGGTCGCATCTGGAAGCAGATCGCTGCGGAGGCAGAGGGCCTGGGGTTGCCCACGAAGTTTTTGCGCATCGTGCCGGCAGATTTTGTTACGTTTGAGTTTGACGACTTACAGGCGTTTGCGGCTGAGTATCATCCGTCCGAGCATCGCATGGTACTGAACCGCACGCTTTCGTTCAATGCGGCAGGGCGCACCTTGCGTCCGCTGGCTCGGCTGACCCATGCAGAACTGGAGACGCTCTACCATGAACTGTTTCATGCCTACATGGACTATCTGACGACCAGAGAAGCACAAGGGCAGCGAGATCCCTTCTTGAGCTTTGCACGCGAGCAGCAACAGTGCCGCTACGGTGCCGTTCAAATCACGCCAGTGGTCCAGCGTAAACAAGAAACAGAAGAGCGCTTCCTGAGCGAGCGGGAATCCTGGGAAGCCTTGAACGAAGCGTGGGCCGTCTTTATCGGATGGACGGTGTGGAATCAACTAGAAATGCGCGGGGGAACGGGTCGTTCGATCCGAAAGTCCAGCAAGCCCCATGACGCGTGGCTGCAACGACTCGAGGAGGCGGACCGAGAGGGAAAGCTGCGCGGCTACTATGAGCCCGAGGATCCCAGCGAACGACGCGTCACGAGAAAGCGGTTCTTAGCGCCGAGCTCACGCCTGTCGAGCGATGAGATTGAACGGTTGATGTCAGGGCCGTTGGAATTTCCCGACGATGTGGTGAACGAGGCCGCAAGGCGGCTTGCTAGGACGCAGGATAGTCTTTTTCACCAAAAGGCCTGTGATCAGAGGAGTGGAACTAATTGAATAGTTTAGTGTTTTCTCTGGGTAGTTCTATTGAGTAGCTCAGCGATTCGCCTATGTTCTTGAGTTTATGGATGGCAAGCTCCGTTTCCGTCTTGGGCACTTGACTTCGAAACACTTCATCAATAGAATCAGCCGTTTCCTGAACAAGGCTGATTCTGCTGCTCATCACTTCTCACCTTAATTTTAAGGATGGGGGTGCTGTGCGTGGACCAGCCTGCTCTTCTTTTCCCATCTTACTACTGATGCGAAACGAGGGCCCCTCGGTAGCTGAAATTTATTTCGCTGGAGATTTCGGGCAGGTACCCAAGTGGCCAAAGGGGGCAGACTGTAAATCTGTTGCCATCGGCTTCCAAGGTTCGAATCCTTGCCTGCCCACCATACCAAGCTTCGCTTGACCCGGCGAGCTTGCTTATGTGGGCGAGCCGGATAAAAACCTCAAGCGTGTTTGATTTTTGAGTTTGAAGCGTGGAGTTGGATAAAGACCTTCAGTGTGTAATTTGGTTGCGCTCGGCCGCGAGTTCTTTTAGTGGATGCGCGAGCGGATGAACACTTCACGTGTTTGCGAGTTCAAGGTGGGCGAGCCGGAGAAATCACCTTCCGCGTCGGCGATAGATCAAGCGGGCGTAGCTCAGCGGTAGAGTCCCAGCCTTCCAAGCTGGCTGTCGTGGGTTCAACTCCCACCGCCCGCTCCAAGAAGCTGCGAGGCGAAGACGTCCAATGAAGACGTGAAGCGTTATTCGCTGAACGTGAAACGGACGGCCGGTGGGTTCTCTGCAAAAGGTTCCATGCGATTAACAAATAACGGTTCACGATTTACGAAGAACGCCCACGTAGCTCAGTTGGTAGAGCACGTCCTTGGTAAGGACGAGGTCACGCGTTCGATCCGCGTCGTGGGCTCCATGTAATACAGTGACGAGTGATGCGTGACAAGTGATGAGGGTCGACGTGATTATCGAACTGATTCTCTCATCACCGATCACCATTCACTGATCACTTCCTAGGAGGCAGCAATGGCGAAGGCGAAATTTGAGCGGAAGAAGCCGCACG
>DATIGH010000234.1:0-2984 GCA_035454845.1 Nitrospira sp. | reverse complement strand
GTGGCCTGGTCGTTCAAAGCAGTCCGCGCTTTTTGAGATAGTCCTTGTCGATGACGGGCATCGGCTTCGGCAACTGGCTTCTCTGCTGGAGCAGCCGCTCGACATATTTCCCGATGAGATCGGATTCTAAATTGACGTGGTCATCGACCTGCTTCAGTCCCAGAGTGGTGACGGCAGCCGTGTGCGGAATGACGGCAACGATGAAGCACTGGTCTGTCACCTCATTGATCGTCAGGCTGATGCCATCGACCGTGATCGAACCTTTGTGAACGCAGTATTGCAGGACCTCTTGGGGCGCTTCGATGACAAACATGATCGCATTCCCCTCCTGGTGCCGGCTTCGGATCCTGCCCACGCCGTCCACATGACCTGCGACCAAATGCCCGCCGATCCGTTCATTGAGCTTCATCGCGCGCTCCAAATTCACTGGCGCCCCGCCCGTCAGGCGGCCGAGCGTCGTGACCGATAGGGTCTCCGGCGACACGTCGACCACAAACGAATGGTCGCCCTTGGACACCACGGTCAGACAGGTGCCGTTGATGCTGATACTGTCTCCCACTTGAAGATCGCCCAGCACGGTCGACGCCAGAATCGTCAGTCGAGTGCCGGCGAGCGTGCGTTCCATCGAGGTCACAGCGCCCATTTCTTCGACGATTCCCGTGAACATCAATCTTTCCTCCGGAGAACCTGCTTCAGGACATAGATGAAGACCGCAATCAAGACGACCACTCCGAGCGTGGCCAACACACCGATCACGATATTTTCAGTCGCCATCTCTTGCATGGCCGCCCATTATAGCATCGACCTACGCCTGCCTCATGGTCAGCCAAAAGATGCCGGCCGCGACCACTTGCAGGCCGGCGATGATCCCGAACGCGTCTGCATAACTCATCTGGGCAATCAGCACCCCGGCGAGCAGCGGTCCGCTCGCATGCCCGATATCGCCTATGGTTCCCTGCATGCCCATGCCTGCCCCTAACGTCTTGAATTCGGAACTATCGGCGACAAAGGCGGAAGAAGAGGATGTGACGACGGCCTCGCCGAATCCAAATCCCGACGAGAGCACCAAGAGCACGGCAAGCCCCGTGACATGCGGGATGCAGACGAATGTTGCCGCGCACATCAACAGCCCGAGGAAAATCAACGGCTGTCGCCCCACTCGGTCGGAAACCCGTCCCATGATCGGCTTCGAGATGAACGACGTCAGTGATTGGACCGTGAATAACAGCCCGACCTCTGCCGCGTTGAGTCCAACCGAGACGCCGTAGAGCGGCAAAAACGCCATCAGGGCTCCGTTGGCGATCATCTTTGCGGCATCAGTGGAACTGGTGATCAAGACCTTACGGTTACGCGCGACGATGCTGAAGCCTTTCCACATTTCCGCCCATATGGAAGCCAGCTTCTTGTCATGCACCCCAGGGGGTGAGGGAAGGTGCAGACTATAGAACATCACGATTGCGATGCAGCCAAACACTCCGGCGGTGAGGAAGGAGGACGAAAAGCCGGATGCGAAGACGAGATAGCCTCCAATGAACGGGCCCAGCAAGGCGCCGGATTGCGTGCAGGCCGTGTACGTGCCCAAGGCCGCACCGCGGCGCTCACGATACAACTCCGCGACCGTTGCCAGCGCGCTCGGAGCGAAGATGGCCGTCGCCAGTCCGTGAGACAGGCGGAGGAGGGTCAGCACATCTAAATCCGAGATGAAAGGATAAAAAAAAGGCGGCACTCCGAACGCGATGACGCCGACACGAAGGAGCATGCGGCGGCCATAAATATCTGAGAGCGCGCCTGAGGGAAGCTTGAGAAACACCCCCGTAAGCGTCGACACGGATACGATAAGTCCGATCCGTTCCGGGCTTGCGCCCAGCGACTCCGCAAAAAGAGCAAGGACCGGCATCCGGACCATGTTGTAGCTGATGAAGCAAAAGACTCCGATCGTGCACAGCAAGGCAAAGGTGCGCGAGGGCGTCATGGCGTTGAGCGTTCGAACGGCTCGGTGACAGGCGCGAGCGCCTTGGGGCTCAACACCTTCTTCAGGAATGCCACGTCCTCGTCTGGTAAGGGAGGAGGATCCGTTGCTTCAAACAGCACGCGGTCGGGTCGTTGGCGCATTTCAAGTCCCAATCGGTTCACCACCTCGACCCCTTTGGCAAGTTTCCGCGTGACCGTCGCACCGACGAGCGGTCGCAACAGCGAAGCCAGCCCGGATAAGATGCGGTTGTCCAGCGTCGTATAGGCCACCATGGTGTTGCGCATGGATTCAAGGCCGCTTGGTTCCTTGACAATGCCCATACGGAGGAAGACCACCGCTTTGCCGCTCAGATTGGGCAACAGCCGGCTGTGGTGTGTGCCTTCCAGGTAATAGACCCGGTTCGTACGATCATGATACACAAGCTGCACAACTCCTTCCGTGCCGTCGCCGTCATTGCCCCACCATTGACCAGGACCCCGCGTTTCCGCTTTATACGGCGCCAAATCAAGGCGGTTGATTAAGGCCGCCGCCATCGGCGGATGATCCAGCAAATAGCGGTGCACGGACTCATCCATGGCAGTCTTCAAGGGTCCCAGACTGGTGGCGGTCGTATAGTGGTCGATGACAAATTTCAGACGACAGGCCCACTCTTCCGGAAGATGCTCCACGGGGAACGAAATGCCGGCGTGCTCGGACTCGAGCGTGCAGGACTCCGCCCTCGCCTCATTAAGGCATCCGGACAACGTCAGCGTCACCATCACAGCCAAGAACTTTGAACGGTCACTCCTCTTCAGCCGTTCGCCCACTTTCATGGGACGGCTTTGGGAATCGCCACGGCGAGGTGAAATGGGAACAGTTGTCGCGGATCTTGCCGAAGCCGCGCCTGACGCAAGAGCGTTTCCAGCGAAGCCGTCACGAGACCTTCGAACGACACCCGGCCATTCGTCACGATCGTGACGGGTTTGGCCGGATCGATGAGCCGATCGTTCAAAAACACGCTGTACCGCTGTAT
>DATIGH010000233.1:0-17348 GCA_035454845.1 Nitrospira sp. | reverse complement strand
GCATTTCTTTTCCCCATCGTGGTCCATGGCACTGCTTTTCGGACTGGTGTTGGCGAATTCCTCCACGGCTCTGGTGTTTCAGATTTTGGAACGGAAGCACGAGCTCAACGAGGAGCATGGACGTGCTGCATTCGCCGTCCTCTTGTTCCAGGATCTGACGGTGGTGCCAATCATCGCGCTGATTCCCCTCTTCGCGGGAACAGGATCCGCTGAGTATTCTGTGTGGAACGTCATGCCTGCCGTCGGCGCCATGGCATTCCTGTTCCTCATCGGAAGGAAAGTCTGTCCGCGGCTATTTGATTTAGCGAACGCCAAACAGATGACGGAAACCTTCACGGCAGTGCTCTTTGTCGCCATTTTAGGCAGTGCATGGCTCGCATCCCGCATCGGCCTCTCGATGGCCTTGGGCGCCTTCATCATGGGCGTCGCGCTCTCGGGCACGGAGCATCGGCACCGGCTCCGGGAAGAAGTCATGCCGTTCAAAAATCTCTTGCTGGGCCTCTTCTTTGTCTCCGTTGGCCTCACGATCGACATCAGAGTGCTCACCGACCACACCGCGAAGATTCTGATGCATGTCCTGGCGATCGTCACAGTCAAGACGGCGGTACTCTACGTGGCAGCTCGCGTCATCAAGATGAGTCACAGCCCAGCGGCGCGTCTCTCCTTCCTCCTCGCCCAGGCCGGTGAATTCGGCTTTGTGATTCTAGGCACACTGCTGGCCGCAGGCGTCGTCACTGCCGCGCAGTTCGCGAACGGGATCATGGTGATCGCCTTGACGACCATCATGACTTCCTGGCTCGACGCGCTGGGCGTCGCATGGAGCCAGTTGAGTCGTCCCGCCATTCCCACTCCCAGGATTTCGACTTCCTAATGGACGACGTGTTCCGTTTTCCTGCGTTCCTCCCTGCAAGATTCCTCCGCAACCGTCATCTCATGACGCTCGTGCCGCGCTATTGGTCCCGCGGAAAGCTCTTGACCGGCATCCCTTCGGAGCGCCGAATCTTTCGTACGGCTCCAGATACCCAGCTCGTTGGGTTTTGTCACTGGCAGCCAAATCGCCTGACTGCTCAGACCGTGCTGCTGTTACATGGGCTCGAGGGCTGTTGCGACTCGCATTACATGCACGGGATTGCGGCCAAGGCCTACGCGGCAGGACTCAATGTCGTCAGGCTGAACCAGCGCACGTGCGGAGGCACGGAGCATCTCTCTTCGACACTGTATAACAGCGGCCTCAGCGCGGATTATCGGAGCGTGGTACGCGAACTTGCAGAGACAGACCAGTTAAAGCGCATTTGGCTGATCGGCTACTCAATGGGCGGCAATCTTCTTTTAAAGGCGACGGGGGAGATGGGCCGAACCGAGCCGGCATTGGCCGGTGCGGTGGCCGTATGCCCGAACATTGATCCGACCCGTTGCGTCGCGGAATTGGAACGGCCAGAAAACTGGATCTATCACCGGCACTTCCTCACACAACTCAAAGCACGTCTTCGACGCAAGGCCGCGCTCGTACCGGGCAAATGGGATCTGAAAGGGCTGGAGCGCATCACGCGCATCAGCGAATTTGACGATCGATATACGGCACCCGATGGGGGGTATCGCGATGCCGCCGATTACTACGATCGTTCGGGAGCGCGGCATGTGCTGGATCGTATTGCCGTCCCCACGACGATCATCACGGCCCAGGACGATCCGTTTATCCCATACGCGATGTTTGTCACACCCACGATTCAGCAACAGGCCTTCATCCGCCTCATCGCTCCCACGCACGGCGGCCATTGCGGATTCTTTCAGACACAACAGGCACAAGAAGATCGGTTTTGGGTGGAGAACCGGATTATCGAGATTGTGACGGGGGTGTGGTAGGAGGAAGCCGGTTGCCTCGTCAGGCAACCGGCCAATCCAAATCACGCAGCTTTTTTCATCCGGCGCCCATCCATTGAGACTACTTGCGGAGCGCACTTCTGCAACCAGGTCACAATCAGCCATGCGCAACAGGCGATGAGCCCGACCACGAAAATCCAGTTGTACACCTCCTTGCCGCCCTTTCCTAAGAACGGCCCACAGGCATAGAGCAGCACTTGGTATGCCAATCCCAGGGCGACCAGCGACGTCATAGGAAGGATCAGCGCTCGATACGGTACCAACCATTTCCAGTCTTCTGGCGGTTCATCGCTCAGCTGGCGAGCACCAAGCCAGGCCAGGACGATCGCGCCTCCGTAACCCATAAACTGAACCAGATCTGATGCGCGCAATTTTCCCACCGTCGCTTCTCGAAAGAGCGACAAATGACCAAGGATCACTGCGCAGAGTACCGCCAGCATTATGGCCACACCATATTCCATCAACCATTTTCGTGCCTTCATGGTATAACCTCCCTCAACCCGGCACCCAAGCCGAGTCAGCCATAAGCATAGCACTGGCTGATTTTCGCCAATTGATCAATCAGTTAGTGAGACAAAGTGTTTGCGAGGTACGAGCGGACTTCCTGAACGTAAGTTTTGAAGGGATCCGCCATGGGGAAGGCTTCCTGGCCGCGGACCTGAAAAATGGACCAGTTGATGACGTAGGGAGGGAAGAACCGTTCATCTTTGCTCGCCGTGTCGGATTCCGGCAGCCGGCCACAGGTCAATAAATGCTTGACGAGTTCGCCACGCCCGAAGGCACGCGTGTTACGCGGTGGATGCTCGATTGCCAGATCAATGATTTTGTCGGTGGTGAGTCTCGGCACCCGTCCTTCTTCCATGAGACCATAATACAGGCCCTTCTGCGGATGGAGATTGTGATATTCAAGATCGAGACTTTTCAACATCGGATCGTGCCATTCAAGCCGCTCCGCCTCCCGAAAGCTCTCTAAGAGCCACAGCTTGGACGCCCAGTCCACTCGCCCCACCAACTGATGATAGTCTCCGCGGAGACCCTGCAGCACACTCTCCCATTGTGCAAGCACCCAGTCGGTTTCTTCGTCTTGACCCGTGCAATGCGCTTTGGCGGCGGCCAGGAATTGCTCCTGCACATCGATTGCCGACATGTTTTTGCCGGACTGCAGCCGCACGATCCATTGCCGCTCCTGATCCTGCGAGATTTCCTGCAGTGTCTCCACTGGCTCCTCAATGTCGAGGTCGCGAGGCGCCTTGCCTTCCTCAATGAGCTGGAGGACAAGTCCGGTCGTCCCGAGCTTGAGCGCGGTCGCATATTCGGCCATGTTGGAGTCACCCAATAGGAGATGGATGCGGCGATACTGGTTCGGGTCGGCCAGCGGCTCGTCCCTGGTGTTGACGATCGCACGGTTCTGCTGCACCCACTCAAAAAAATCGTTCACGATGTGATCCGCACGCTGCGAGATTTGAAACGGCAGTTGCGCCGACGCGGCATGATGGCCGATCGCCGCACGCGGGATGATGAGCCGGTCCATCTGAATCCAGGCATCCTGCGGGCTCGCCGCACCGACCCTCCCCGAGCCGGTAAAAATCTGCCTGGTCACAAGAAACGTCACCAGCGGCGCCAAGCCACGACGGCTGAATGGAAATCGACGAGTGACGAGATAGTTCTCGTGAGAGCCAAACGTTGCATCTGTTTCATGATCGACGTTGTTTCTAATCAATGAGATCTCTTCGGCCAGTCCGAGATCCTGGACCGCCCCTTGGAGGATCATGTCACCTGCCCGATCGCTCGCCACCACGTCGGTCAATGAGTGGCATTCCGGTGAGGCATATTCCAGATGCCCCATGTCCAAATAGATCCGCCCCGCATTCGCCAAGAAGCCGCCGTTTCCCGGGGGTTCATCGTGCCCGCGATGATGCAAATCCAACACGCCCTGACGCTGGACGTTGAAAATATGGTCTCGAATCTTGTGAGCGAACCAGGTGGGAGAATGGTCAGGACGATCGTGATGAACGAGAAGACCGTACTCGGTCTCCAAGCCGAAGATGCGGTTCAACATGGTGTTACGACAGCGAGAGGTTGACGTCCTTGGGCAACAGCCGGCCCAACTCCTCCGGCATCAGAGCGCGATACTTCGAGGATCCTGGCTGGGCGCGGTCCAGTACGGCGCACTCGAGGGTCTTTTCGGCCACCGTGGCGCGAACATGGGCATAGAGACTTGTGGTATCGACGGACGGCACTTCCGCGGCCTCACCACCTCGGTCGCCTTCCGTCTCGGCAGCCAGGCGCTGCAATCGGTCTCCTAATGCCCAGGCCCGAAGCGCGGCTCCCAGGGCTAGCTCCAGCGAGAGGCTCGCCGGGTTTCCGTGGAGAGACTTCAGCATCTCTTGCTCGACCGCCTTTGTTGCGGCCAGCACCGCGCAATGACTGCCTTCCTCGAACGTGCCGTCGTAATTGATGACGAGAAAGCTCTCTTTCCCCGTTTTCTGACCGAGCTCGGCCAGCAGGATCTTGACAATGAACGGCGCTTTGAAAACTTCTTCGAATGCCTGCTTGATCACCGGGGCAATGCCGTATTTCACCATGCGGCTCCCCGTCACGTCCGAGGGAGAACGGTTGAATCCCTCCACATGCGCCATTTCCAAGAGGGTGAACCTCAATTTTTCGAGATCCGCCGGATGTCCCATGCCCCCCAAGCCGAGACGGTCGTAAATCTCGTAGAGTTTGGGCGTCCCCTTGCTCACGGTCAGGAGCACAATCCCGCGCTCATACGCCACGGCAACGACCGGGCTTCCCTGCTTGAACTGTTCGTCCAAATACTGGCGGCGGTTGCCGACCGCTTCGACCCATTTGTAAGGCTCTTCGTACATGGCTGACTCCAGGCGGTGAAAATGGCTTCTAGAGAGATCGCGACACACTGGCTTCGAACTGCTGCTTGAGATCAACCTCCGCCATCGTTTTGATGCCGTGGGCCGTGATCAGCTTGATCACCGGATAGAGATTGGCCTCCCGGTTGACGCCTCCTGTCGCACTATCAAATTCGGCCGCGCTGGTGAGCAACCGCAACGCCTGGATCGCCGATTGCTCCTCGTTCATGGCACTGAGCCGCTGTTCGCCCCAGGTATTCAGATAATGGAGGATGCCGCGGATGGTCGGAGACCCCGATCCGGACACGGCGTATTCCACGCCTTCGAATTCAGCCCCCAGGATGTCGTAAAAATATATTTTGGCGCTTTCCTGCTCGAAGTCATATCCCGCAAAGATGGGGGCGACCGCGCCGGTGCCGGCCAGTGCGGCTGCCACATTCTCTTTGAGGAGTTTTGACACCGCCCGCAGCTTGCCTTCGAAACTCAATTCCTGAAGTTGCGTTCTGCGATAGTATTTGAAGGAGTGTTCCAGGATCCGGACCATCTCGTACGCCGTCGCGGGCACTCCGGCAATCGCCATCACGCTGTGACGGTCGATTTCGAGGACCTTGTCGGTGCGATCGTACATCACCATGTTCCCGGCGGTCGCGCGTCGATCCCCCGCCACCAGCACGCCGTCCCGGTATTTGAACGCGAGGATCGTCGTCGCAGTCGTGAACTGCTGATCGTGACTACTCGCGCCGGCCGCACCGAATTGGTAGCCCTGCGCTTTCAGCAATTGAAAGAAATCTCCCTGCATCCCCATCTTTTTTCCCCCGTGAATCGTCACTCGTGAATCGTTGCTCGCAGGAGAAGCAGGTCTTCTGACGCTTCACGATTAACGAATAACGCCTATTGTCCCGTCCGTTGCCGATAGCGCTCAGCCTGCTTCGGGTCCACCTTTCGCATCCGCTTCATCAAATTGTCCTGGTCCGGCGAACCGCCTTCAGGCCGGCGAGGTCCTCCGCCCTCTTCTTGGGGCGAGGGTGATTTCGGCATCGGATTGACTGGGCCTTCACGTCGTTCAGGTATGCGGAATATCATGTTGACGTATCCTTTCTTGTGTTCCAAGCAGCAAGTGCATCGTTCGGGGAGGCTGCGCGTTCAAACAAGGATGTGCATATCCGCACATCGTTCGGATCGAAAAGATCTCCCATCTCCAATGTCAGAGGCCGCCAGCCGCCCGAAAACTTGATACGTTCCCATTGCATCTGGCTGATCCGATCGGAAAAGCGCCGGACGCAGAGCCCGCGAAGCCCCCCGCGTGTGTCGGCCGGTCCGGCCAACATGGCTTCCTCCACGTCCTGCTCCGTTGTGAGGCGCCACACTTTCCCCTCCGCCTCGAGGCCGCGATGGAGGCCCCGCTCAGGGTCGATATTGTGATATTCCAAATCGAGGCTGGCCAACCAAGGGTCGTCCCACCCGATCTGTTCCTCTCGCACGAAGGTTTCCAACAACCATTGCTTGGTCACCCAGTCAAGTTTTCCCACCAGAAGTCGGCGGTCTTGCATCAGCAACCGCAACGTCTCGCTCCATTCCTGCAGAATCCAATCGGTTTCAGCATCCGTACCCGAGAACTCCCGCCGCGCTGCATCACAGTAACAGTGCTGTATTTCCACTGCGGAAAGCTGACGCCGATCCTTGAGCCGTACGGCGGCCTTCAAATCCGTATCGCGGGAAATCTGCTTGATCGCTGCGACTGGTTCTTCCAATTCCAGAGCCGGTACACGTTCCCGTGCGATCAGGTCCAAGACGAGCTGCGTCACGCCCACTTTCAAAGCCGTCGCGTACTCGCACATGTTGGCATCGCCCAGAATAAGATGGAGGCGACGATATTTCTTGCCATCGGCATGCGGCTCATCCCTGGTGTTGAGGATCGGGCGGTTGTGCATCGTATCGACGCTTAAGTCCGTCTCCATGAAATCGGCACGCTGCGAGAGTTGGTAGACTCCCTGAACAAAACCCGATTCCTGCGCTTCGACGCCGACTTTACCCGCACCGGCAATCACCTGACGGCTGACGAGAAGCGGCATCAGTCCGCTCACGAGACGGGCGAACGGGATCGCTCGCGCCACGAGATAATTGTCGTGGCACCCATAGCTATGTCCGTGAAAATCGGTGTTGTTTTTGTACAGATGGACGTTCGTGCCTCCCAGCTGCTCATTGCGGCGGGCGGCGGCCCGCTGAACGATGCGCTCCCCGGCCCGGTCGTGGGCGACCAACTGCTTCAACGTTCGGCATTCCGGCGTTGAGTACTCGGGATGCGTATGATCGTTGTAGAACCGCGCACCGTTCGGGAGCACCAGGTCGCTTTTCATATCGTGGAATGAGAACGGCCGATGCGCATCGAGGCGAGCGAACTGGTCTTCTTCCTTGTCTTGAGCCAATCCAGAGACGCGGAAGCCGCGCGCGTCCTCGTGCGGATCTTCTCCGGCATAATCCCACCGGCGCTCAAAGGGGCTCGCGAGATAGGCGCGCACCAATTCCATGGACTCCACGACGGGATCCATCTCGTCTCGGTCATGCCGTGCGATGCCGTATTCCGTTTCGATGCCGTATAAGCGCATAGACTCGTGAGGCGTGAAGCGTGAAGCGTCAGGCAACGTTAGACGAAACTCTGATTTATCTGCCCGCACCTCACGCCTTACGCCTGACCCCTTACGTCCTAGATAATCTGATTCACCATCCGCTCCTCGCTTTGCCGCCCTCCCCGGAAGGACGAAATGCCGACGACCTGTTCGGGATGATGGTCGAGCAGCTTCAACCACTCTTCCGCAGCATCATCTGGCGGCAGCACTTCTCCCTCTCGAAACTCTTCCGTCACTGCCTCGAACAGGTCCTGTGCCAGCAGGCCCGCGGGCTGGCCGCTCCGAATCGTTCGATCGATCGCCTTTTCCTTCGCCCGCTGGACGATAGATGCCAAAATTGCACCGCTGACGAGGTCGCCGCGATACAGCACTTTCTGCCGGCCGCTCCGAAGCCGGATGGACAGCAACCGGTTTTCGTCGGTTTTGCGGAAGATGCGCTCGATGACCTCTTGAGCCAGCGAGGACATCGCCGTCCCGCGTTCCCCGGCGCCCTCGGCAACCAGAGTCCGATCGAGCGGCAAATCGTCGGTCAGATACACCTTCAAGATTTCGGTCGAGGCTTCTCGGTTCGGCCGTGCCACTTTAATCTTTCGATCGATCCTCCCCGGCCGCAGCACGGCCGGATCGATCAGATCGGGGCGGTTGGAAGCCAGGATAATGACCACATCCTGCAATGATTCAATGCCGTCCATTTCGCTGCAAAACATCGGCACCAGCGTATTGGAAATGTTGAACGAGCGCATGGCCCGTCGTGTGCCGAGGATGGATTCGGCTTCGTCGATGAAGATGAATGGAAGCGCGCCGTCCTGTCGTCTCGCCCTTGCCTGCGCGAAGAGGTCGCGCACCATCCGTTCGGACTCGCCCAGCCACATATTGAGGATCTCCGGGCCCTTCACATGGAGAAAGGCGCCGCCGGTGATCGGCGCGCGCTGGTCATCCTTCTTGCCGGTCTCCTGATTCGATTCACTGACCAGTGTTGAAAGGCTTGCGGCAGCTGCTTGACCGATAAGGGTCTTGCCACAGCCGGGAGGCCCATACAGGAGAAAGCCCTTGGGTTGGGTAAACTTGAACGTTTCGAAGATGGAGGCGTGCACCAGCGGATATTCGATCGCCTTCCGAATCGCCGCAATGGCGTCCTGCTGCCCGCCGATTTGTTCCCACGTGACCTTCGGCACTTCGTCGAGCACGTGCTTGGCCGCTGTGCGGTCGGCGAGTTTCTCCAACGCGATCCGATGGGTAGGATCGATACGGATTTCATCGCCGGCTTTGAGTTCAATGCCGGCCAGGTCGCTGGACCTGCGCAAGATCAGCGATTGGCGCCCCATCTCCTGTTCGAACCGCAGCCGGCCGTCGGTCATGGCTTCGGTCAACTTTAAAATGGGTCCGTTCCTGTCGTACCCCAGCGTCCTGATGACCGCATATGCCTCGTTGATGAGGATTTGGGTCCCAAGCTTGAGATCCCCTTCAGCCACGCGAGGATCAACGTTCGCATAATATTCGGCGCCGCCCACCACAATATGCGCCAGCCCATCGCCCGGGAGTTCCAGCAACATTCCGATGCGGTTGGCGGGTGCCGTGAGCTTAGCGACGACATCACTAACTTTTTTGAACTCGATTTCCCGCTGTCGATTGGCGGCTTGCGACAGGATCACGGCATGGCGCACTTTGTACAGCAGCTTTTGGCGGGGATCCGATTCGGGAAATAGCGCCAAACACTGCTCGAGAAGTTCCAAAGGGTCAGAACCGCTCCTGCTGGTCGGCTCATCGCTTATGGGGGTTGGCTCTTGGGAGGGATCCGGAGTACGGCGGTCGCTCATTGATAGTCCTCCACATGACGCGAATGGCTGATCCTACCATAGGCACCTCCTCGATTACCTCCGTGCCGACGGAGGTCGTGAACGGTACGCGAAAGGTCTAATTGACCGCTTGAAGCGTCACCATGATCTTCTCCCTTCGGTTTCCTCGGAGAGTTTCCACGGCGACCTGATCGCCAACTTTGTGATTTTCCAGCACATCCATCAGCTCATCAATGGTGGTGACCGGCCTGCCGGCCACCGCCACGATGATGTCCCCAAGCTCGACTCGTCCTGACGCCGTTTCTCTCGCCCCCTTGAGGCCCGCCCGTTCGGCCGCACCGCCTCGAGAGACCTTTCCGACGATCAAGCCTTTGATACCCCAGCGTCTCGCCATGGCGTCTGGCACCAGTGACACGCCGAGACCGGGACGAATGAGTTTACCGTGCTTGATTAACTCGGGCACGATCCGGTTGACCGTGTCAACCGGCACTGCGAAGCCAATCCCTGCATAGGCACCGCTGGGACTGACAATCTGCGTGTTCACGCCAATCAAGCGTCCAGCGCTGTCGAGGAGCGGTCCGCCTGAATTTCCGGGATTGATGGCGGCATCGGTCTGGATGACGCCCTCGATCGTCCGGTTGGACATGGACTTAATCGTCCGGCCGAGGGCGCTCACCACACCAGTGGTCAAACTGTGATCCAATCCGAAGGGATTCCCGATGGCCAATACTTTTTGCCCGACCCGCAAATCCTGCGAGCTGCCGATTGCCAAAGGCTCCAGCGTTCTCTCCGGAACCTGTATTTGCAGGACGGCAAGGTCATGATCCGGATCGGCCCCGACCAGCTTGGCCTGATGTTCGCTCCGGTCGGCCAGCGTGACCTTGATGGCATTGGCGCCATAAATGACGTGAAAGTTCGTGACGATGTGGCCTTGCTTGTTCCAAACAAATCCCGATCCCGACCCTTGCGGAACTTCCAAGATGTCGAAAGACCAGAAATCGCGCTGGATCGCCGTATTGGAAATGAACACCACGGACTTCGTGGCTCGCTCAAACACCGCCATCGTGGCGCGTTCATCCGGCGCGAGCTCTGGCGGCGCCGGAGTCACGGGTCGTGGTTTCACTTCAGCGCCGTCATAGCCGGCCCCCAGAGGCTTCCCCCATTCCGCCTGAACACAAACTGGATCCAGCACCGCTGCGCCCAGTAAGCCCCCCAGAACGGCCGACAGCACCGCCATGATAGGACCGGACATGAGGCGTTTATTCTCCCAGGATTTGCACGACGAGGTCGCGGCTGCGAGCGCGCGTGTCAAAATCGACCAGCACGATCTGCTGCCAGGTGCCAAGCAGGAGCGACTTGTTGGCGAAGGGGACGGTGATCGACGGGCCTTGCAGCTGCCCTCGCAAATGGCTGTGGCCATTGTCTTCGCCGGGGTTTTTCTGATTGTGCTGCCAGCCCGGATCGGCGGGGACCGCTCGATCCCAAAACGTTTTGGTATCGGCCCTGATGCCGGGCTCGTCTTCGATGATCATCAATGACGCGGTCGTATGCCTGACGAACACCGTCACGATGCCGGCGACCGCTTGCGCAGTTGCCAAGGCATCCTGCACGAGCTTGGTTACATTCTCGATCTGCGTTCCGCCCCGCATGTCAACGCGGATCGGCACGGTGGTGACCGCCATACTCACCGCTCCATCCGCCGAAGCCACCGTCGCTCTTGAGCCGTGATGCGACTGCCTCGAGCCTCTGCGATGACGGAATCGAACCGGCCGGCAGCGGCCAAGTGCCTCAAGGCGTTCATGACGCGTGTGCTCAAGATCCCTTCCTGCTCCAGTTTGCCAAGATAGGCAAAGGCATCGGCAATCGTTTCCTTCTTGCGCACATAATAGTCACGGCCGCGACGCTGGTTGCTGTAGGCCTCGAACTGCTCGCACGCGACCAGCACTTCCGCCAATTCCTTCACCCACGGCTGAACTCCGGCCAGCTTTTCGGGGTAGTAATAATACAGCATGATCGCCTGCATCCAAGATTCCCACCGCACGCCCATCAGCCTGATCGACGATCGCACTGCCCGCAGCCGCCTGGCCAACCGACGGGCATAACCGAGGCGCATTTCGACCTGCTCCCTGGCCCACGGTGTCATGACAATACCGGCGTCGGCGAGCGCCTGACGGTAGAGGCCAATAAAGGCCTCGGTCTCGCGCCCATACGGCGTTTCGGGATGAAGGGCCCGCCATTCTCGCGGCCTGGTTGGGATGCCGTGAGCCTTCGCCCATGACCAGATCTTACCGAATAACGGGCGATCCAGGCCGGCCCGGCCGAGGTCATGCAGGAGGCATGCAATTTGGTATTGCCGGACCCGATCCGGCGCATGACCCAAGGCCGAGGCCACCGCCGCGCACATACGGGCAGTCCTGACCGCATGGGCCCGATCGTACCCGCGAATGAGCCGTCCTCGGCGAAGCGGGTGGGACACATCGTAGAGACGCATGAGGCGAGTGACGAGAGCCCGTGGGATCATGAGCGGGGTATGTTGAGGCATCCTCGGATCTTCGACTCGTTTTTGCGCGCCGCCAGGGCCTCGCGCAGAATATCCGTCGAAGAAAGAGAGTGTCAAGGCGAGTTGGGAGAGAATGCTCGATCGATCTTCCGAACTTTGCTATGCTCCGCTCATACAAGCGACGCACCGCTGCGGACTCATGCCAATCCCTATGCTTGGAACCGGCCTCCTGTTGATCGGACCTCTGCTGTTAACGGTGATGACAGCCGGCATCGCGCTTGCCTCGGTGCTCGATCAACTCACGGACCTCAGCGGCAAGGCGAGCGTCACCGTGACTCTCACCGGTCGAGACAACTTCAATAGCGAATACCGCTATGATCTCATCGTCCGCAACCAGTCCGGCGATCCGTTCATTGCCGAGTCCCTGATCGTTGTCCTCGACAAGATCACCAACCTCGCAGGCGAAGAACGGGAACCCTTGAAGAGCGAACCGCTCCTCCAACGTTTTGAGGTCGTGGCACAGGACGGAGAAACCGACGACGGGAAGCCGTTTTTCCGTGTCCCTGTCGGCGCCAGTCCCGACCTCGCTCCCCTGAATGACAGCCTTCCCTTCTCCGTTCGTATACGAAACAGGGATTATGTCACCGTCTTTACGCCATCCTTCAGAGTTTACGGGAAAAGGCGCCCGCCTTCTGAACCCAAGGCTTCGAACAAACCCGGGAACGCCGCACAAGATCGGACGGACAAATTGATCCAACTGCTGCTGAAGAAGGGCATCATCACGGAAGAAGAACGAAGAACGATCCAGCCATGAGCAATCAGTCGTGCAAGGTGTGTTCGAGGATCTGGCCGGCCTCAGATCACTTCATTGCGGATCTGGGATTGTCGACGGCTTATCTTCATGACGACCAATTTTTCCCCGGCTGGAGCGTCGTCGTGTTCAAACGCCACGCCACGGAACTGTTTGATCTGGCGCCGACCGAGCGCATCCAACTCATGGAGGAAGTCAGCCGGTTGGCAAAAGTGCTGCACGGGACGTTCGCAGCAAAAAAAATGAACTATGGCCTGCTTGGCAATCAGACCCCGCACATTCATTGGCATCTCATACCACGCCTTCCAAACGATCCCGCGCCGCTCGAGCCAGTATGGAGGGTTTCGCATGGCCGCGTGGTCATTCCAGCAGACCAAATGCACGCTACGATTGCGCGCATCAAGAAGCAGCTGTGACCAGTGGTATAATGTCCCCCACTCCTCTCACGGAGGGTCACAGGGGCGATGCTCCCTCGATTAATGGTCGTGGCCGTCCTCAGCTGCGGCATTCCTCCGGCACTGGCCCAAACGCCGGAAGATCCCACGCCTCAAGCGCCTCTAGAGAGTCCGCCTCCTCCACTTGAAGCTGTTAGTGATGAGCATTCGCCTGATCGCCCCGTCTTCGAGAAGGTCGACGCGGCCACCGCACTCGGGGAAGCGCGCGGTGCTGTCCGCCTTGATCCGGATCACGCAGGTCATCGGCTCAAGCTCGCTCAAGCGCTGTACCGCATCGGCGATCTCGATGCCGCCACCGAGGAATGTCGCGCTGCGATTAGACTCGAGCCGAACGATGCTCAGGCGCATTTGCAACTCGGCCTCATCCTTATTGCCAAGCAAGATTGGCGCGGCGCCGCGTCCGTACTTCATGAAGCGGTTAGGCTCGATCCCGGCTTAACGGATGCGCATTACAGTTTGGGAAGTGTCCAATACTCGTTGGGCCGTTTACAGTCGGCCGTGCAAGCCTACCGACAAGCCTTGGTATTGCAGCCCTATTTCCCTGACGCCCGCTATCGTCTTGCGTTGCTGCTGAAGCTGGCAAAACAGGATCAGGAAGCGGCGCAATTGATGGAAGAGGCGGCGTTCGGAGGCATCCCGCAGGCCCAGTTTTTTCTGGGCAACGCCTATAAGAACGGCCAAGGCGTCGACAAGAATTTAGGGAAAGCGGTGTTCTGGTGGACGAAGGCAGCCGGATACGGCCATCAACCGTCTCTCGACGTGCTCGGCAAGCTGAGGCGGCAGGCTCTATCGCCAGATCCATCGGACCGCAAGCGCAGAGAGGCCCAGGACGCGTTTGCCGCCTATCGCCGTCAACTCTGGGAGGACTTTCGCGAATACAGCCCGACCGACGAGGAAGAGACCATCGGCACCAGACTCCTGAAAGAGCGTCGAACGGACGTCGCGGTTCCCATGCTCCTCAAAGAAAGCTACGCGTTAAGCGAAGTGGCGCAGCTTGAACTGACCCGGCTGTATGACGCGGGGTGGGACGGGGTCCTACCGCCGCATGACCAAAGGATCCTGAACTGTTTCGAAGTCACGTCCGCGGATGGCTTTCGTCCCGCCAAACGAGCATTGGCTCGCATCTACGCCAAAGGGATCGGTGTGCCTCCAGATCTTCAGAAGACCAAGGCGGTGCTCAAAGGACTTCCCAAACAAGAGGCGAATGCGCTCTTAGCCGAGCTGGGTGCCCGCTAGCCGATGAGAATCGAACTCTCCTGGCCCAGACTCTGGCGACGGTTCGTCACGACTCCCTTGCTGCAGGCTCCGGCCATCGGATTGCTGGCGTGGCTGCTCGCAACGGGACTGTGGGCTCTCGCGCCCATGACGTTTACCGCACTGGATTGGACGTTGTATGACACCTGGCTGCAGGTTCGAGCTCCAATTGCCACGAGCGGGACTTTGACGGTGGTCGTTGGGGATGCCGACAGCCAGGAACGATTTGGGCCTATCCTGGATCGCGCGGTTCTGGCGCAATTGATCACAGCCATCCATGAGGCCGGCGCCTTTGTCATCGGCATCGACCATCGTCTCAATCACGCCAGTCCGGCATCGCTCGGCGGTGCGGCAAGCGATACGCTCCTCCTCGAGGCGTTGAATGCAGCCGGGCCGGTCGTGCTCGTCCATGACCCGGATACGGCTCTTCAGACCGGCGCGGCCAACACCGGGCATGTAGTGGTGTCCACCGAGCCAGATCGTGTAACACGACGTCTCCAACTCATCGCTGCAATCGAGGGACGATCGGTACCGGCGTTCGGCGCGCTGCTATACGATCTATATCGCCAACAAGCTGGCGACGGGAGACAGGCTCGTTCCGAACAAGCCTCCACGGTCATACTCAATCCTGTTGGAGACGGATCGTTGAGGGCCCTGCCGACGACGTCGCTGTCCTCGGTCTGGGAGGCGATGCTGCATGACCGCCGGCAGCTCGAAGCACTCTTCGATCAGAAGATCGTGGTCCTCCTTCCCGCCCCCCTTGCGAACGGTCCCTGGATTCTTCCAACGGGAGAGTCCGTGCCCGCCATCGTGCCCCATCTGCATCTGCTCAACAGCCTGCTCACGGAGAACCAGATCGGCGTGACAAGCCCGTGGGCAGCCTTTGGACTTACTCTCTTGCTGGCTTCTTGTATCGCATGGGGACTCCTGCGCCTCGAAGGCCCGCTGAGCCTCCTGTTGGCCGGCGCTCTCATGGCGCTCTATGTCGCCGTCACGGCTGTAACGCTGTGGATCGTCCATGTGGTGCTTCCCCTGCCCGTGCCGCTCACCGCTGCGGGCCTGGTCATGCTCGGAACCGTCGCCTGGACTCATCTCCTTGCGGCATCACGTATGCGGCTGCTGGAACAGGACATGTTGCGCATGCAACAAGACGCTGTCGCGATCCGAGAGGCGCTGGCGCTTCGCGAAACGCGAGCGGAAGCGCTAGAAGAGGATTTGGAGGCGGCGAAAGCGGCGGTAGCGCATTCAACGGCGCAACGGGAAGAGCTGGCTCGACACGTCGCCCTCTTGCAGACGCACATCACTGAGGCGCGAGCACAGGAGGAGACTGCCCGTGGCCAACTCGAACAACTCGAGCGGCAACTGACCGATCTTCGTGTCGCCGGTACGGATCTGCGCGCGCTTCCAGATACCGAACTCGAGCGGCTCAAGGAAGAGTGTGCTGCGTTGGGCATCATCACTCAACATCCGCTCTTGCTCAAAATGTTTCGTGATCTCAAGAAGGGGGCGGCGTCTCCGTTGACGGTGCTATTGCTGGGTGAGCCTGGCACGGGGAAGGAGTTGTTCGCCCGCGCCGTCCACCGGCTCAGCCCGCGAGGAGGCCGGGCCTTCGTGGCCGTCAATATGGCGGCGATTTCCCCTGAGCTGTTTGAAAGCGAGTTGTTCGGCCATGTAAAGGGAAGTTTCACCGGAGCCGCAGCCGACCGGCGGGGATACTTCGAACTCGCCAATCACGGCACGATATTCCTGGATGAAATCGGAGATCTCCGGTTGGATCACCAAAGTAAATTACTGAGAGTACTTCAGGAAAGGTCCTTTTACCGCGTCGGCGCAACGGCGCCGACCGTCGTGGACGTCCGAATCGTGGCCGCCACCAATCGCGATCTTCCACGAGGCGTGTCCGAGGGCTGGTTTCGTGAAGATTTGTATTTCAGACTGAAAGGTCTCGTGTTCCGACTTCCGCCCTTGCGTGAGCGGCCTCGTGATATTGCAGCGATCTCCGAATCAGCGCTGGCCGACATCGCCCAGCGCTTGGGCAAGCCCCGCCCTCACTTGTCCGCTGACGCCTTACGTCTGCTGAGCGCATACCGATGGCCGGGCAATGTTCGGGAACTCCGCAACGTGCTCGAGCGAGCCGTCGCGCTGACTGACGAAGAGATTCTGACCCATCGTGCCTTCTCCCTTGATGACACCTTACCCAGCGATGCGCCTGCGCGAGCGAAGACTGGCCTCTATCCGGATGCCGCAAGCGACAAGGCCGTCCTCGAGTGTCTCAGGCAACATGGCTTCGACATGCAGGGCACTGCGAACCGGCTCGGCTGGGACCGCAGCACGGTCACCCAGCGGCTCAAGGGCCTCTGCTTCCAAGCACTGGTCGAGAGCCATGGCGACCAGGCAAAGGCGGCCATGGCGGTCGCGGGAGATCCCTCCCATCTGCGAACGGTCGAATTGAAACTCAGCGATTACTACCACCACCTGTTGAGCGTCATCGAACCATTCACCTCAGTCGATGAGGCAGTGGCCGAGTGCAAACGTCGTTTCAAGAACCTTCCTGAGCGGCATTTTGCTTCGGTCGAGCATCTGGTCAGGCAACATCTGCCTTCAATCGAACGCGTACCGGAGGGGTAGGGGGTAAAGGCCTTCTCGGCTGGGTTCTTCTACACCAGTGACTGAAACATGATTACAGCATCCTGATAGGTGCCGTCGTTCTTCCGCACGGCGCCGGGGAGTATGGCCACTTCTTTGAAGCCCAACCGTTCCCAGAGGCGGCGTGCCCACACATTCTCCGAAAAGACCAGGTTGAAGAGCACGCTGCGGTAGCCCAACTGACGGGCATACTCCAACATGGTGGCCCCCAGAAGCCAACCCAGCCCTTGTTTGCGCCACTCGGGGGCGACAATGAAGCCAGCGTTCGCCACCTGACGGGCTCTTCCGGGCCAGTTCGGTTTCAGGTAAAACGCCCCCGCCATTGTCGATGCCCCCTCACGATCGGGCACGTAAGCGGCGACCGTCGTCTTGCCACGGAACCAATAGTCCATGAAATCGTCATCATCGGGGAACCGGTCGTGAGGATAGGACGTCCCTTCCTCGACGATGATCCGGTAGAGCGTCCGGAGCGGTTCGATGTCCCGCTGCCCGGCCAATACCAATTGCACCG
>DATIGH010000232.1:0-2998 GCA_035454845.1 Nitrospira sp. | reverse complement strand
ATTACGGAATACTTACCGGAAGGACACGAAGGTCGCGAAATCTATGGTGTGATCACCGATCCGACGCCCGAGAAGGGACGGGCCTTGAAGCATAAGGCGGCACCCGCGTCATCACAAACCGAGGAGTAATTTTTTCTCCTTATTTTACTCCCATCCTGTGACGTCATACCCTTTTTCTATCAGGCACTTCACCACCGTATCGGCATAAGGCGGATCAGGCTCAAGCGGTTTATAGGCGCCGCCGACCACCCCGATAATGAGCCCCAGTCCTCCTCCTGCTGCGGCGCCAATAGCGGCGCCCGTCGCGCCGCCGATCAGACCGGTGGAGGCGCCGACCGCGGCGCCAGCGACAAGACCCAGTCCAGCTCCGGCAGCCATATTCCCGCTGCGACTGGCTGTGCCTGGCTGCAAGCCGGCGGCTTCGGCCTTCTGCTGGCACGCCTCCACATCGAGCTTCGACGCCTCCCGTCCCTGCAACAACACTTTGGCGTTCGAGCGCAAGATCGGCTCCGGCCCTGCGCAGGCGACACAGATCATCACGAGCCATGCCGTGACCATTGTCATCAACGTTTTTTCGAAACTTTCGTGTCGTTTCATACCGGAGGGAGAGGAGGATTCGTCGGTTCGGAGCACGACCGTGAAGAGCGAGGTATCCGTCGAGCGTTGGCCAGGTCTCACTCCCAACCAATCACCTCATACCCCTTTTCCTGCAAGCATCGATTCACATAATTGACGTAGGCTTGGCTGGGTTGAGAGGTGCCGGCACTGAACAGCCCCATGAGCAATCCCCACACCGCGCCGCTCGCAGCTCCGATGAGCGAACCTTGACCGGCTGCTCCGGATATGGCCCCGCCCACCGCGCCGCTCGCCGCCCCCACCCCTGCGCCGACGCCCGTACTGGCCGCAACGCGGCCTGCCTTCCCGCTGCCCTCCTCGGCACCGGCCGATTCCGCCGCCTCCTTGCAGGCCTCGATATCTTGGTCAGCTGCATCCTTTCCAACGGTCTGCAGATGCGTGTTGTCGTACAAGACCGGATGCGCGCCTGAGCAGGCACTGAGTATCATCCCCGCACACAGGACCCAGGCCGTCTGAGCCCTCACCGTTTCTCCACTTGCTTTGGCAATAGACGTGTCATGACGTGGCGTGCCGTCGTTCCCTCCAGCCGCACCCGTTTATGGCGTCCTCCCTCACCGGACTCGATGTGGACGGCAGTGGTCGGCAGCGAGAGTTCGCCCGCGAGGAAACGGATCAGCTCTCGGTTTGCGGCTCCTCCGACCGGCGGTGCGGCGATCCGGATTTTGAGCGCCTCGCCATGGATCCCGACACACGCCGTGTGAGCAGCCTTGGGCTGGACGTGGACAGTGAGGACGGCTCCCTCCTTACTATCACGGACAATCACAGCTGGCATGGGCTGGCTCGCGAATACAGCTGGCGGGAATCTTTCAGCATCCTGTCTGTTAGAAGATCGCCTTCGCGAGTTCCAGAATGCTGCGCTGCATGTCGGGATCGTCGGTAATCGGTCTGGCAATCGCTACGTCGCAGGCCCGCTCCGTGGCCACGCCCTCGCGGATCAGAGTGCCGGCGTAGATAAGGAGCCTGGTGCTCACACCCTCCTCTAGCCCGTGGTTCTTCAGATGGCGCACTTTACCGCCGAGTTTGACCAGTTGGAGGGCGAGCTGCTGCGCAATGCCGGCCTCACGCTGCACGATTGCCGTTTCAACGTCGGCAGGGGGGTAGTCGAACTCAATGGCCATGAACCGCTGCTTGGTGCTCGGCTTGAGATCCTTGAGCACACTTTGATACCCGGGATTGTACGAGATCACAAGGAGGAAGTCGTCCGCGGCCTCGAGAACCTGTCCTTTCTTTTCGATGGGCAGCAGCCGACGGTCGTCGCTGAGGGGATGAATGATCACCGTCGTATCTTTTCGCGCCTCGACGACCTCATCGAGATACACGATGGCGCCATGCTTCACCCCCAAAGTGAGCGGACCATCGACCCACACCGTATCCTGCCCCTTGAGCAGATAGCGTCCGACCAGATCCGACGCGGTGAGGTCTTCATGGCAGGCCACGGTGATCAACGGCCGTCCGAGTCGAAACGCCATGTGCTGAATAAAGCGCGTCTTCCCGCAGCCGGTCGGTCCCTTGAGCATGACGGGCATGCGGCTTTTGGCGGCGGTGGCGAACAGCGCGACTTCGCCACGCACGTCCGCGTAGTAGGGCTCCTCCTTGATTCGGTATTGTCCGATGTCGAACTCTCGCCCTGGTTGCGTCATTGGAATCGGCTTTCTGGGGATGCGCTCAATGCACCGGCACGATAAACGGAACGCAGGATCAAGATCAAGGGATGCCTCCCTAGCTCACCTTGCCGGAGTCCAATATGTCGCGCACTTTCTTGGCCAACACGTTGGGCGTGAACGGCTTGGGAAGGAAGGAGGCCTCGCGCGAAATCACGCCCTGCTCGAAGATCGGATGGTCTGGATACCCTGACATATACAGCACCTTAATGCCGGGCCGGACGATTTGAATCTTCTCGGCAACCTCCGGTCCGCTCATCTGCGGCATCACGACATCCGTCAGGAGCAGATGAATCGGCCCTTGATGCTTGGCACCGGTCATGAGCGCTTCAATCCCATGACGGGCTTCGAGGACCGTGTAGCCGTGAAGGCGCAGAGTTTCATGGACGAGGCCTCGCACCGCCGGCTCGTCTTCGACCAGCAGTATGGTCTCGCGTCCATGTAGAGGCTCCGCGTCTGGCGTCCCCGTTGCCGCCGCCCCTTGCTCGACCAAGGGGAAATAAATCTTGAACGTGGCACCCTGATTCTTTTGGCTTTCCACCACGATACTGCCGCCGGTCTGCTTCACGATCCCGTACACCGTGGACAGCCCCAGCCCGGTCCCTTTGCCCTTCTCTTTCGTGGTGAAGAAGGGCTCAAACAGATGCGACAGTGTCTCTTCGTCCATGCCATGGCCGGTGTCCCGAACAGCGAGGAGGACG
>DATIGH010000231.1:0-6525 GCA_035454845.1 Nitrospira sp. | reverse complement strand
CTGATCGGTGTTCTGCCGGCATTTGTGGCTTTCCTCGTCCGCTGGTGGGTGAAAGAACCGGACCGTTGGACGCACGCGCATGCACGACAAGTCATTCCTCTGTCGGCCATCTTTGAAGGAGATTTAAGGCGGGCCACGTTCGTTGGATCAGCATTGGCGTTCGTCGCGGTATTCGGTCTTTGGGGGTCGACCAACTGGGCGCCGACGCTGATCCATGAGTTGCCCGAGTTTCGGATGGCCGATGCCGCGACGCTCACTAAATCCGTCAGCTATGCGATCATGGCATTGAATGCCGGAGCGATTTTTGGCTACCTCGGCTTTGGTCCCCTTGCCGACCGTTTCGGACGACGGCCAGTGTTTGCCTTCATGTGTGCGGGCAGCTTGGTCATGCTACCTGCGACCTACCTCTTCCCTTCGGATTATGCCGGCGTGCTGATGCTCTTGCCGATTCTTGGCTTCTTCAACAACGGCATCTTCAGCGGATTTCCCATTTATTTACCTGAACTGTATCCCACCAGATTGCGCGCAACCGGTGCAGGTTTTTGTTTCAATGCCGGAAGGATTCTTGCCTCCGTTTCACCCTTCCTGACCGGCTGGCTCGTGACGGCGTTCGGCACGTTCGGCCGGGCGGCCAGTACGGTCGCCCTCATCTATTTGGTGGGGTTAGGCGTGCTTTGGTTCGCTCCTGAAACCAAAGGGCAGCCGCTCAGAGATTAGATGCCATGGAACCCTTGACTTTGAGCCTACAAGGCCTATGTTCTTAGATATGAACGACAAACAAACCCCACGTGTGCTTTCGCATGACGAGCGACACGCAGCCGAGGCGGCTTTTGCTGGCCGTCCCCTTAACCCCCGCTGGTCTGCCCGTGCAAAGGCGGTGTATGAAGGCATTCTCAAATCCTTACCGGCACCTATCATGCCGGAAGAGGCAGTAGCACCCTCTCCAGTCTCGTCGCAATCCCCTGCAGACTCGCAGCAGGAATCTGACCGCTCAGTGCCTGCGTCCATTCCGTTCCAACAGGCGCTTGACGCCGGGTCATTGATCGACGTCACGCCGACCGCAAAACAAGTTGGCTTATCGTTTTCTGTCACCGTGACCAAGCCGTTATGGGACACCGGCATCGCACCGGTAAACACGCTGACAAATGAAGAACAGTCTTCAAGGTTGCGTGACGTGCTGATGGCGTTCAGGCTCCGACTGGCTGCCCAACCTACCATTGCGCCCTTAATTGATTTTCCCGCGTTATTGTCTTTTCCCCATGGCGGCGTCCCCCAGCCGGTCCCTCTGTTCGCCTTGATCCAACCAGACGAGCATAATAAAGCCATGGTCACCTTGCTGCTTCCGACCGAAGTCGCGACCACCATCATCCCGATGAACTGACCGGGTGGTGTCCTCGGTTCCACCACCACAGTGCCGCCACGAGCCCGCAGGGAATCCACACCCACTGGATTTCGTTGGCAAGGACCTCGAGGCCATGAGGGCCTAACAGATCACGAAGCGACATCGATGAGACATGAATGGGACGAACGGGGAAGAAGTAGCGGCTTTGATCCACCGGTGAAAAGAATGCGACACCAAGGCCGCCGTCGGTCAAGGCATCAAGCAGGCCATGCGAAAGGGTCGCCATAAAATACAAACTCCAAAGGCGAACTCCACTCATCGCGGGTGAACCGCCCGTCCACCAGGTGCACCCCCAACCGATCAAGACCGCAAACGCGATGGAATGGGTGAATCCTCGATGGCCCCAAAACGATGCGTAGGGAACACCCCACCAATACCCAAGGGCGTCAACATCCGGTGCGACGGCACAGAAAATGGCGAGCCACCATGGAGCGACTGGTCGCGGTTTGACGCCGTGAACGGCGGCAAGTGTGACACCAACGATGGCATGGGTGAGAGGAGAGGCCATTGAATCCTCAGTGGATTACGGATTCGCCGCCCTTGCAACGACGCTGCGCGAGTTGTAGGTTGATCCCGGGCTCATCTACATGGAGGGATCCAAGATGATGGTGGCACGAGCGGATCTTCAAAGAAGCGGCACGGTTCTCCTGGCGGTGTTCGCCCCTTGGCTGCTCTCCTGTTCCCAAATGGTTTATCAGCCTGCACCGGTGGTGCCAACGACGTCGCCACTCCCCTATTCCGCCACGGTCCGATTGGTGGAAGTTGAAGCGTTTGTCGTTGAACCGGGCGCCACGATGATCGCTGATCCCCGTATCGAAAACAAGGTCATGGGAATCCCCCAGCCGCTCAGCAAGGCCAAAAAGGAATGGGAACGGTCGATCACGGAATATGTTGCGGCACGAAAAACCTTCAGCTATCTGTCCACCGACAGCCAAACCGATCTTGATCTTTCCTTGCGGCTCAATATCTACATCGATCCAAGCGTCTCATCGGATTTCAATCGTGTCTACGTCGCCCGCATCGATGCGATGTTGGCGGAATGGTCGGGCAAGCGTCTGCTCTCCCAATACATCGGCTTCGGGAAAGCTGCGGGGGATGACGACGACCGAGGGCCTATCAATCTTGCAGTCCAGGCTGCGCTGAACGATTTGTTCTGGAAAATCGAGAACGATCAGCGCCTGCGCCGGTATCGCCTCTGACCGTACTGCTTCACCAAGGTGCATGCGCGGTCCCGTTCTTGTGCCGCAGCGGTAATTCTGCCATCCAACCGTTCATCCAGCACCCGGTCCAGGATCGTTCTGAAATGAGGGCCGGGAGGTAATCCGAACTGCTTGAGGGTTTCGCCGTTGATCGTCGTCGTCACATGGCGATCGCGTGTCAGGAATCTCGTCAGCCGCCGCTGGAGTCGTCCACTCCCGGCTCTCTTCGCAAGGATGCGGCCTCTGGCCAGCACCAAAATCAACGCTTCATCGGGTAGCGTTGACAGCAGCCGGTAGATTCTGGAGGGGCGCAACAAGGTCTTCCCCGACAGCGTTTTGCTGATGCGATCGGTTCTTTCTCCAGCCCATTCCAACGCTCTTGTCTGAGCCGCCGACACCTGTAACCGCCGAATGGCACCGTCTATTGCCGACGAAGGAGCATGCGCGAGCAGCGCCATCACCCATAACAGCGGACGATCCAGGGGGGATTTGGGACAATGCCGCTCCCACCAGGCGATGGCCTGAGGCAGCACAGCCAAAAGTCGCTTAGTCCGTCTTCCCATCCTGAGACGCGGATGGAGAAATCGCAGTAATCTCAACCCCTGAAGACGGCCTATCGCCAGATCGGGCCGATCTTCCTTCATAAGCGCGAAGATTTCATTGGCCAGTCGCGGCCCTGAGAGCCGGGCCACCAGGTTGAGGTTTGCGGCCCGGGCGAGAAGGCGCTCGGTCCTCGGTTCGAGACGAAATCCAAATCGTTGAGCGAAACGAATGGCCCGGAAGATCCTCGTCGGATCATCGATAAAGCTCCGGTCATGCAGGACACGAAGCCTTTTATCGTCGAGATCCTGTTGGCCTCCATAGGGATCGTGCAGCTGCCCCCAGTGAGCCGGATTCAACTGTATGGCCATGGCATTGATGGTGAAGTCACGGCGAAACAGATCCTCCTCGAGCGAGGATGTTTGGACATCTGGAAGCGCTGCGGGATTGGCGTAACTCTCTCGACGTGTGCTGGCGATGTCGATCTTGAGACCGTTAGGCAAAATTAAGCGAGCGGTCGCGAAGCGCTCGAACAGCGCTATTCCAGCGCCATAACGATCTGCAACGAGACGGGCGAACGAGATCCCATCACCCTCCACCGTCAGATCCAGATCCCAATTGCTCCTCTCGAGCAGCAGATCTCTGACGACCCCGCCGACCAGATAGAGACCGATCTTCTGCTCATTAGCCAACCGCCCAAGCCGGCGCAGCAACCGGACGATGGCTGGCGGCAATCCTTGCAACACATCTCGTGCTGACTTGAGAGGAGCCATTGCTGGCATTGTAGCCATTTCCGTTCTCTCTCGAAACCGCCTGCCCACGCTCTGTTCACGGCGCCATCATGCTTCCTCACATCGGCAGAGACGGTCATATTTGGACAGGTTTCTGCCGTTTTTTTTCCAGTGAAGCGCCGCGCCATCCGGTTTCGGTCGGTTGCAGTCTATAACCTACTGAATTTTCAGGGCGAGAACGCCGCGGTAGCGGGCACATGCTTTGCTGAACTGTCAAAGCGCTGAATCTCACGTCATGTTGTCTTAAGGAGGTTTCCATGAACAAGGTAGATCACAAAAGCATGCTGACGATCATGGCGGCGATGATCGCTATCGTGGCTATTGCTGCAGCGCCGGCCATGGCTAAGAACTCGAAGAAATCGTCCTCTGCCAAATCGGCGGCTGCAGCGGCTGCCTCGATGGGCTCTGTGCCGGCGGTGCAGCCAGCGCCCAAGCCCGGCCGTCACGATGACAAGCCTGGTCCGGCCTGGAAGACCGTCGGCGGCACGGTCAAAGAAATTAAAGGCGACTCCTATACCGTCGAAGACTACGAGGGCAATCAAGTGAAGCTTTACGTGGGACAGGGAACCAAGCATATCAAGCAGAAGAAGGTCGGAGACACCGTTCGCGCAGAAATTACGCGGGGCGGCTTCGCGAATTCGATCCAGTAGCCCCCTTTGAATCCGCGCACCCGCCTGCCGGGCGCGGTGGTGTCCACGAAGAGGTCGGCCCTGAACAGGCCGGCCTCTTCTACTTTCAGCCGGCAACGCTGATCGTTATGGGGTGGCCCGGACAAACCGGATATCGCCGTAATATGCGACGGCTCGTTCTTTGGTGTTGTCGGTGTCGGTCATGATCGCGACACCGTTGATGGCAGGCGGCTCTTCGCCAAACGCTTGCCGGTAGTCCTGATAGACATTACGAGACTCCTCGACCCACACGCCCACCTTCTCAGCACCGCTTTCCACTACAACCATCTTGGCAAAATCAGTGTACGCGTTGTCGACCACGGTCCCGACCGGCGTCTTCGTGTCCCAAATGTAGTTGAGGGCGGCGATAGGAATATCGCCGAAGAGGACGCGGCCGGCCTTGTATTTCAGCTTCTTCCCGAGGCTCACTTTTTCCGGATCGTATTCGAAAGTGATGTATAGACGGGCGGGATAGTCGTCGCCGCTCTTTTGCGTAACATTGCTGCGCCTGAGCACATTCTCGATTTTCCACCGCCACTGGACGATGGGAAAAACCGAGGGATCGATCTTGACCTCCTTCGTCAGGCCGGAGGCGGCCGCCTCACTCGTGGCTTTGACCACCACGGCACTGCCCTCTTTGACCAGCTCGTACGCCGTAGCCTTGGGAATCTTCTTGAAGGCCAGCGGTTTCCAGCCATCGGTCTGCGCAGAGCCCGGGCGGCTGGCGGAAAATTTTCCGACTTCCAGCACAGCGGGCGAATCGTCGGTCGAACCCGACGCCGCGAAGAGCAATCCCAAGACGAACAGTCCGAAATTGAGGCTGCGCACGGTGTCCTATCCCCGCCGCATCCAGGTGAAGAGCCGGGTGAGCTTGCTTTTGGTCGCTGGACTGAAGTGGGCCTTCCGCCACAAGTTGACGGCCTTTTTGTTCACCTCTGCCTGAGTTGGATAGGGATGAATGGTGCCGGCGATGGTTCTGGCTCCCCGACCGGCGTTCATCACCACGGTGAACTCGTTGATGAGGTCGCCCGCATGAGCGGCCACAATGGTCGCGCCCAAAATCTTGTCCGTGCCCTTCCGCAGATGAATTCTTGCAAAGCCATTTTCCTGGCCATCCAAAATCGCCCGATCGACCTCTTCCAGCTTGAAGGTATAGGTTTCAACCCCAATGCCTTTGGCAATTGCCTCCTTCTCATACATGCCGACATGAGCAATCTCCGGATCCGTATAGGTGCACCACGGGATGAGTAGCTTGTCCGCACTGGCATAACCCAACCCAAAGGGATGCGGAAACAGCGCGTTTTGGACCACGATCTGGGCCATGGCGTCGGCAGCATGGGTAAATTTGAAGCGGGAGCAACTATCTCCAGCGGCAAAAACCTTCGGATTGCTGGTCTGCAGTCGGCCGTTTACGCTCACGCCCTTTGCATCGAATTTCACGCCGGCCGTTTCCAGCCCAAACCCTTCGACGTTTGGTGTCCGTCCAGCGCCGACGAGGATGTCATCCACCGTGATATCGTATCGCTGACCATGAGAGTCGACCGTGAGCCGTTTGCCCTGGTCGGATCTGCTGACCTGGAGGTCTTTGCCGCAACAGAGCAGGGTGACGCCATCCTTGATCAATTCTTGCTCGACGAGTTGCGAGGCATCGCGGTCCTCATTGGGCAGGATGCCGTGCATCGCTTCGATGAGGTACACCTGACTGCCGAACCGGGCAAAAGCCTGCGCCATCTCACAGCCGATGGGGCCGGCACCGATCACCGCCAACCGTCGAGGCAAGGTGGTCAAGCCGAACACCGACTCGTTTGTCAGATAGCCCGCCTCTTTGAGGCCAGGGATGGAAGGCGCGGATGGGCGCGCGCCCGTGCAAATCGCGGCCCTGGCAAAGTTGAGCGTCCGATTTCCCGCCATCCCTTCGACGTGGA
>DATIGH010000230.1:0-16047 GCA_035454845.1 Nitrospira sp. | reverse complement strand
CATGAGCATCCACATCACTTTGTTGTCATACCGGAAGATCTGCACCGCGCCTTCGCCCGAGCCCGTCAGCATTTCCTTGCGTTCCTTCGTGGGCGTCACAAAGATCTTTTGCTTCATCGTGCCTTCTTCATTTTCGACCGTTGCATCGGCCGAATATTCCGCCTGCGGGCGGTTCATAGGGGCAGCCTGCACCGGCAGCCAAGCCACGAATGTCGTAAGACCGATCAAGACAACAAGCAGGTGTCGCATGGCAAACTCCTTTGGAACGGTGTGAAATTGCTGCAGTGTGTTCGGCCGGCCTGGATTCCGCGACGGCCGAAGCGCGCCGCGGAATACGAAACAGGCCATGAAGGGTATCGCTTGCGGGAAAAGAAGTAAAGATACCTTTTTAAGGAGGATTTATCATATCTCATTCCCCGCTCTGTTGGATCAGCTTGGCCACCAAGCCCGTCCATCCGGTCTGATGGCTCGCGCCAACACCGGCACCGTTGTCGCCATGAAAATATTCGTAAAACAGCAGATGGTCTTGCCAGTGCGGATCGCCATGGAATCTTTGCTCCCCACCGAATACCGGACGCTTTCCTTGGTTGTCTGGAAGAAAAATTCCGATGAGACGGCGCGAGAGCTCTGTCGCCACTTCCCACAGCGTCGCCCGCCGTCCCGACCCGAACGGATATTCGATTTTGTACTGATCGCCGAGGAAGTAATGAAACTTCTGCAGTGATTCGATCAGGAGGTAGTTCACCGGAAACCAGACGGGGCCGCGCCAGTTGCTATTGCCGCCGAATTGGGAAGTGCTGGAGTCAGCAGGCTCGTAATCCACCCGATGCTCCTGGCCCATGAGGTTGAAAACGTAGGGATGATCCTTGTGATATCGAGACAGAGCGCGAATCCCATACGGCGAGAGAAATTCGTTCTCGTCCAGCATGTATCGTAGAACCGAGCTGAGCCGGTCGCGGCTCACCAACGAAAGAAAACGTCGGACGGCACCGTCGGACGATTGCGTTTCGACATGCTGGGCGAAGTCGGGACGGTTCTCGATGAACCACTGCATGCGGTGCTTGAATCGCGGAAGACTGTCGACGAGGTCGGATTCAAGCGTTTCGACCGCGAACAGCGGAATGAGCCCCACCATGGAACGGACCTTCAAATGCTGGGTGTGCCCGTTCGGGAGATGCAAGACGTCGTAGAAGAATCCGTCCTCAGCATCCCATAATTCGATTCGTTCGCTGCCGATGTTGTTCATCGCCCGGCAGATATACACAAAATGCTCGAAGAACTTGCTGGCGACATCCTCATAGGCCCGGTTTTCTTCGGCGAGTTCCATCGCGATGCTCAGCATGTTGAGGCAATACATGCCCATCCAGCTCGTGGCGTCCGACTGCTCGATGTGGCCTCCGAGGGGGAGCGGAGCACTGCGATCAAACACTCCGATATTATCCAGGCCCAAAAATCCGCCTTCAAAAATATTCTTCCCTTCGGTATCCTTGCGGTTGACCCACCAGGTAAAGTTCAACAGCAGTTTATGGAATACGCGCTCAAGGAAACGCCGATCGCCGGTACCTGTCCGTTTTTTCTCGATCTTGTAGACGCGCCAGGCGGCCCAGGCATGAACCGGCGGGTTTACGTCGCTGAATGACCACTCGTACGCAGGAATCTGTCCGTTCGGGTGCATGTACCACTCACGCAACATGAGCACGAGCTGCTCCTTTGCGAACCTTGCATCGACCAACGCGAGCGGAATGCAGTGAAAGGCAAGATCCCATGCGGCGTACCAGGGGTACTCCCATTTGTCTGGCATCGAGACCACATCGGCGTTGTAGAGATGCGTCCAGGTCGCATTCCGCCCATGCCAGCGCTCCCGTGGCGGCTCCGGTCCCAACGGGTCGCCTCTCAGCCATCGGCTGACCTCGTAATGATAGAACTGCTTGTTCCAGAGCAGTCCCGCAAAGGCTTGCCTCTGAACAAGGCGGGCATCCTCCGAAACATGTGGTGGAGCCAGCACCTCGTAAAATTCGTCGGCTTCGCGCCTTCGCGCCTCGAAAACGGACTCGAAATTATCCTTCGTGAACGCGGCGAGGTGGGCCTCGTTGGTAAAGCGGAGTCGAATGCTTCGGGTGCCACCGGAAGGAACCGATAGGACGTAGTGCGCCGCGGCCTTGCTGCCGACGCGATCGGGATTGACGGCCCCCTTCTGACCCGCGACCACATAGTCATGAAACGCGTCTTTCGCATAGCGGGGCCCTTCCTCGTCGTTGTACAGGCGTTGGGAATTCGTTTCGTTTTCGGTGAACAGGAGCATCGGCTGCCGGTCGCAGAGCAATCGGCGCAATCCGTAATAATCATGGATGGTTTCGATGACACTCGTGTCATGCGCGGGCTCGCCTGCATGAAGACGCGGACGTCTGAGGCCTGAGCCCCATGACCACGTATTGCGGAACCAGATCGTGGGCAGCACTGTCAGCTCCGCCGTGTCAGGCCCACGATTGACTGCATGCACGCGGATGCAGACGTCTTCGGGCGAGGCTTTTGCGTACTCGACGAACACGTCAAAATAGCGGTTCTCGTGGAAGCAGCCGGTGGCGATCAGTTCAAATTCCGGTTCGAGACGACTGCGACGTCGATTCTCATCGAGCAGCCGGGCGTACGGAAAGGCCGTCTGAGGGTACTTGTACAAGTACTTCATGTACGAATGCGTCGGCGTAGAATCCAGATAGAAGTAATATTCTTTGACGTCCTCCCCATGATTGCCTTCATGGCCGTTCAGGCCATAGAGACGCTCTTTGAGAATGGGATCTTGGCCGTTCCAGAGGGCCAGTGCGAAGCACAGGTATTGATGACGATCGCAGAGGCCTGCGAGGCCGTCTTCATTCCACCGGTAGGCGCGTGAGCGTGCCTGGTCGTGCGGAAATGCTTCCCAGGCGCTGCCGAAAGGACTATAGTCCTCGCGCACCGTCCCCCAGGCGCGTTCGCTCACATAGGGGCCCCAGCGTTTCCAATGCTTCTCTCGCCGAGCGTCCTCTTGAAGGCGCTGTTCTTCGACAGTGAGTGGCGAACGTGCGGTTGAAGCGGGCTGTCGGCGTGAAGCCATCCGAATTCCTCATAAGGCAGGTCAGAGGGTACCGGCCGCCACGGACAAGACCGGAGGCAGCCTAGTCGCGGCTTCAAAAGGAGTCAAGCGAACGCCGCAATCGAACCAGAGGGTGGCTCAATGGTGATGTTGGCCTCGTGAGCATAGTTCCTGATTCTCCTTTGCAAAGCGAAGCACCCCAATAGGAAGAGGTCCGCCATGGCTCAGATTGCGATCGTTGTGCTGTGCCTGCTCGCGAACGCCCTCATCGCCGGCGTTGAGATGGCTTTCGTGGCCGTCAACCGACCAAGTCTCCGCGAACTAGCCCGCCAGGGACAGAAAAAAGCCGAAATCTTCCTCCGATTGAGGGAGCACCCCGAGCGGACGCTTGCCGTCATGCAAATCGGCATTACTCTGGTCGCCGCCTTGGCAGGGGCGGTTGGTGGAGCCGGAGCGGAAGAACAGCTGAGCCCTCTGTTTGAGCAGCTGGGGTTTAGCGAAACCACGGCGGATTCGCTGGCGATAGGAGCGGTGGTGATCCCACTCACATATTTGACGGTGGTCATCGGTGAACTCGTCCCGAAGACGCTCGCGCTGCGCCACTCGATGACGGTCGGCTTGGCAGCCGCTCCATGGCTCTCCTTGTTCGATTCCGTGTTGGGGCCGCTCGTGACCCTGTTTGAATGGTCCACCAAAAGTTTCCTCAGGCTGCTTCGTCTAAGGTCCGGGGGATCGGGTGCGGCGCGCGGAGAGGAGACACCGCCCGTCACGGTTGAACTCGGGTTGCTCTCGACCCAACACCGGCAGTACGTGATGAATCTCGTCGATCTCGAGAGGAAACGGATGAAAGATATTTTTCTGCCATGGCAGCAAGTCGTCAAAGTCGATAGCCGCCTGAGCGGACGAGAAGTCGAGACGATCCTCATCGCATCCGGTCATACACGTGTGCCGGTGCTTGACGGGGAAACGTTGGTTGGGATCTTGAATGCAAAGGAGTTTCTTGCACTCCGCGCCACCGGATCCGAGCAATGGCTTCCTCTGGTGCGGCCGGCCGTCGCACTGCCGGATCACTTGCCGTTGTTGTCGGGGCTCAAGCTGCTTCAGGATAAGCGGATCCATATGGGCATCGTGTATTCGCAGCAAACGCGACTGGGTATCGTTACCATGGAGGACATCCTGGAGGAAGTCGTCGGGGAGATCTACGATGAAGACGATGACGGAGCGCTGAAGGCCATTCTGACGGCTTCACCAAAGACCAAGGGATACTGGACCGAATCGTCCCTCGGATCTTCCCGGCGCCCCTAGATGGCCGCTCCTGTCAGAAACACTCGCTCACCCACGTGAGAGGGGCGCTTCCACGAGTCGGACGCTGTACAGGTACTGATAGAGTCCTCGCCGTTCCATCAGCTCGTTGTGCGTCCCCATTTCCACAAGGCGGCCCTTGTCCAGTACGAGAATCCGGTCCGCTCTCTGAATGGTCGTCAATCGGTGGGCGATCACAAAGGTCGTCCGGCCTTTCATCAATCGCTCGAGTGCTTCCTGGACCAGCCGTTCGGATTCGGTATCCAGCGCCGATGTGGCCTCATCCAGCAGAAGGACGCGAGGATTTTTGAGCACGGCTCGCGCGATCGCGATGCGTTGTCGCTGTCCTCCTGAAAGATTGACGCCTTTTTCGCCGACGAGCGTCTGATACCGATCGGGAAGAGCCATGATGAAATCATGAGCATGAGCCGCGTGACTGGCCTCTTTCACGGCTTCTTCCGAGGCCTCCCGATTTCCGTAGCGAATATTGTCAAGAATGGTTCCGCCAAACAAAATCGTCTCTTGAGGGACCAGCGCGATCTGCCGGTACCAACTCTCCAGCGTGACCTGTCGCAGATCCAGGCCATCAATCGTGATGCGGCCTTCAGTGGGGTCATAAAACCGATGGAGAAGATTTACGATTGTGCTCTTGCCGGCGCCCGTCGGACCGACGATCGCCACAAGCTCGCCCGGCTTCGCCTCAAATGACACATCCGTCAGCACGGGTTGGCGCGGATCATAGGCGAAACTCACGTGCTCTGCTGCCACGTGGCCGGCCACCGGCGGGAGCACGGTTGCCTGAGGAACCTCTCGGATGTCGGAATGCGTATCCAGGATTTCGAATACACGCGCCGTGGCTCCTTGAGCCTCGCGAATCTGGGCAAAGACACGGGCCGCTGAACTGAACGGCCCGATGAGGATGCCGGCGAACAGGACGAACGCGAACAACTCGCCGGGCGATACCGCCCCATCGATCACCTGGCGTCCCCCATACCACAAGACGGCCGCGGCTGCAGAAAATGTGAGCAGGCTGATGACCGGAATAAACACCGCCATGATGCCGGCCCGCCGCATCGTGAGGGACAAGGTCTGGGTGATTTGCGCGCCAAAGCGCGTCTCTTCACGGGCGGTTTGGACGAACGATTTGACGATGCGAATGCCGGCAATGACTTCCTCGATCAGGGTGCTCAGCGCGGCCGTTTGGTCTTGAATCGAGGTTGAAAGCGACTTGAGCCGGCGGCCGAAGAATTTCGCGACGATCACGAGCAGAGGCAGAAGGATAAGGATCAGGAGGCAGAGCCGCCAGTTCATGGCCAGGAGAAACGCGATGCCTCCCACGAATGTGACGAGCTGTTTCGCCGCGTCGATCGGCGTTTCCGTCACGACCGATTGAATGATCGTGACATCGTTCATGAGACGAGAGAGCAACTCGCCGGTGCGGCGCCGCGCAAAAAAGCTCACCGAGAGCGTTTGGAGATGGGCGAAGAGATGCCGACGGAAATCGGCCAAGATGTTTTGGGACACGGACGCGGTCAGATAGCTGTGTCCCATCGAACAGAGTCCTTGAATCACGACCAGCCCCAGAAACAGGACGATGAACTCGTTCATTCGAGCGGCATCATGCTGGACTGTGATCACATCCCACAGCATGCCGGCGAGGCGCAGCAAGGCCAGATTGATGGCGGCGACCGCCATCACAAGCAGGCCGGCCACGACCATACGGAAGAGATAGGGTGTTAAGAAGGGCCGGAAGCGTGCAAAGGTCGACATGGCAACGGAAGGATGTTAGAGGACACCGGCTCGAAAAACCAGCATGGTGTTACCGTAGCCCGGAGGACGGGAAAGACGAAACGATTAGATTTGGGCGATGGATTCGATGAGATTCTTATTGACGGCGACGAAATCCGAGCGGTCCTTGTCATTGATGACGACGTCGGTAAGACTGATGAACAGCCTCTGCTCCTCGTTGATCGCGTCCGAGACCCGGTTTCTCATGGGCGGAATCAGAAAGTCGCCAACATACACGCAGTTGACCGTACGGACGCGAATGCGAACCTTCTTGCCTTCTGGCACAGGTCCCCTCCTCCGGCGCTGCTGTGAGGTTAGCTCTTACGACGCAAAAACTTCTGACGCCGGCGCAGCTTCTTATATTTATGCTTGCGCATTTTTTTTCGGCGCTTCTTCAGCACACTCGCCATACAGTGTCTCCCTTACGAGCGCGAGTCTAAAAGTTTTCTGTCGAAATTGCAAGACAACGGCATGATTGTTCCGCTTCCAAACGCCTGTCTCCCGCGCTTGACCAGCCGGATGAGCCGTTCCTATACTTCGTTCACGATGCCACCGGCGAAATCTGTTCGTGCAGCGCTGCCGATCCTTGGCCTTCTATGCGTTGCCCTCTTTGGGTGCAGCTCCAAGACCCTTCAGTATCCGGAAGACCATGAGCGATATTTGCGCATCGACAAGGCCGTGGAATCGCTCCGCAAAGCATACGTCGAGAAGGATGCCTCGAGTTTGGGTGCGCTCATGGTTCCGATGGATGGCACGGATCGGTTACGACAAGAAGCTGAGAACGATTTCGAAACGTTCCACGACATTGCCATGGACTTTCGCACCGAACGGATCATGATCGACAATGACGACATCGACGTCTATGTGCATTGGTCGGGACTGTGGAGAAAGGATCCTGAGGATCCAGGCATTCGTCATCGGGGCCATTCACGTCTCCAGTGGGTCGGGACGAAATCGATCCTCTTGGTTGGCATACAGGGCGATGTTCCCTTCGGTGCAAAAGGCCGTCAATCGATGACGAATCAGTCCTCGAGTCCCGCTAAGCGATAATGGTCATGCGAGCCCGCCGGTCTCCACCATCTCTTTCGGCCGATTTTCTTGTCATCGGCAGCGGCGTCGCCGGTCTTCGTGCGGCGGTTGAACTCAGCCGAAGCGGCCGGGTGCTGGTTCTTACCAAGGGGCACCCGCTTCAGAGCAGTTCCATTCATGCACAAGGCGGCGTAGCCGTTGCCATGAGCGAAGAGGACGACGTCGCCATCCATTTGACCGATACGCTCAAGGCCGGTCACGGGTTGTGCCGTAAGGAGGCCGTGCGCGTGCTGGTCGAGGAGGGGCCGGCACGGATTCAAGAGCTGATCCGATGGGGCGCCAGATTCGACAAGACCGGTGGCAAATTCGCCTTCGCCCGGGAGGCCGCGCACAGCCGCAGCCGTATTCTCAGGGCGCGGGGAGATGCCACCGGGAATGAGATGGTGCGGGTGCTGATTGCGGAGGCGATGCGGCGAAACCGCATCCAGCGGCTGGACTATCATTTTACCGTCGACCTGATTGTAGAAGACGGCCGCTGCTGTGGAGCACTGGTCCTCGACGAGCACTCGGGGCGACGGATCCTTCTACCGGCCCGGGCCGTCGTCCTCACGACGGGAGGAGCCGGTCAGATCTATGCGCGGACGACCAATCCGGCGAACGCGACGGGCGACGGGATCGCGATGGCGCTTCGTGCCGGAGCCGTGTTGCAGGACATGGAGTTCGTCCAGTTCCATCCGACGGCCCTCTACCTGGCTTCAAGCCCGCCCTTCCTCCTCTCCGAAGCAATGCGCGGAGAGGGAGCCCAACTGCGCAACAGCAAGGGCGAAGTCTTCATGCACCGGTATCATCCACTGGGGGCTCTTGCTCCCCGCGACGTCGTCTCACGCGCGATTTGGGCCGAGATGGCCGCGACCAAATCGCGGCATGTCTACCTGGACGTCACACACCTGGGCGCAGAGTTCGTCAAGCGGCGCTTCCCGACCATCTACTCGACCTGCTTGCGGTACGACATCGACATCACCGAAGAATGGATCCCGGTCTCCCCCAGCGCACACTACATGATGGGCGGCGTGTTTACCGACTTGAACGGCGCGACGACTGTCCCCGGCTTGTTTGCGGCGGGCGAAGTGGCGTGCAGCGGCGTGCATGGTGCCAATCGCTTGGCCAGCAATTCCTTATTGGAAGGCTTGGTCTTCGGCGTCCGAGCGGCGACGGCGGCAGTCGCGTATGCGGGAAGACACGAGATGCCGTCCGTGGCCGCACATGAAGCGGCCTTGAAACACGAACAGTACGGGTCGTTGGACGACGTTGAAAAATTACGGAGTTCGCTGCGTCGGACGATGTGGGGACAGGTGGGTGTCATCCGGTCGGGCGAGTCGCTCATTCGCGCATGCGCGCAGCTCTCGCGTTGGTCGCAGCTGGTTGCGCAGCCCTTCTCGCAGCGCGCAGCGCTGGAGGTCAAGAATATGGTGCAGGTGGCGCAGTGCGTGGCGGAAGCGGCGCTGTGGCGTGAAAACAGCGTAGGGGCCCATTATCGATCGGATTTTCCTCAGACCAAACGACCGGGATGGCAGCACCATAGCCGCTTGTCGATGGGGGATGGAATCAGCGGAACGGCGCCGAGGAGATCTCGCGGGCTTCTGCTGGCACTGAAAGGGCGGGCCGGTTGACAGACCGATCAGTGATCACGCCGTCGCGTACGAGGAAGGTCCGGTAATACCGAAGGACTTTGCGGACGTACTGCCTCGTTTCATCGATCGGCGGCAACGATTGATACCGTTCGACGATATTTTCCCCGGCGTTGTAGGCTGCCAGGGCGAGCGGCAGGTTGCCGTGGAATCGGTCGAGTAACTGTCTCAGATATTTCGTGCCGCCCCCCACATTCTCGTCTGGATCGAACATATCCCGGACATCGAGCCGCACAGCGGTTTGCGGCATCAGTTGCATCAGTCCGATAGCCCCAGCGCGGGACACGGCACGGGGATCAAAATTGGATTCTGCCTTGATAACCGCGCGAATCAACGCCGGGTGCAATTGCTGTCGGAATGAGTGCCGCTTGATGAGCGGTTCGAGTTCACGCTCGGATATGACGGCGTGGAAGCGGGCCGATTCGACATCGATTTTTCGGTAACGTGCATCGCTGGGAACGTTGGTGAGCGAGATGGTTCCGTTGGGGCTGATATATTGGTAGATTTCTGCCCCAAGCCCGAGCGGAAACAGCAAGGGCGAGAGGCTGAGAACCGACGCCGCGGCGGCAGTAAGGGCGAAGGTGGTCCGGCGGCGGGTCATGGAAAGTTGCCCGATCATAAGCATGGTCCCAACGATAGCAGTCTGTCCCAGCCTGTCAAGGAAATGCAGATCCCATGCCGGAGTCGGCATTGAAAATGACGCAGAAGAACAGGGTGTTCTGGAGGGGCAACTCAGGATTCGAGAAATTTTCGGCGCTGAGCGACAAATATTTGATGAAGGCGCTCCGTCACCGGGCCCGGTGACCCGCTGCCGATCGGTTTCCCGTTCAGCTGCGTCGCCGGCATCACCTCCATCGTCGTGTTGCTGAGAAAACACTCGTCCGCTGCCTTGAGGGCCTCGACGTCGAACTGCCCTTCATGGACAGGGAGGCCCACATCGCGCGCCAAGGTCAGGAGTACACCTCGTGTGATGCCGTCGAGAATGCCGCAGGAAAGGGCAGGGGTGCAGATCCGGCCGGATCGCACGAAGAACAGATTGCTGACCGTGCATTCGGTCAGGTATCCCAGCCAATTGAGCAACACGCTGTCGAACGCGCCGGCAGCAATCGCTTCACGCTTCGCTTGGATGTTGTTCAAAAAATTGGTGGCTTTGATTTGCGGGTCGAGCGCGCTTGGCAGATTTCTTCTCGTTTTCGCCACCACAAGGCTGACGCCGGTCCGATAGCGCTCGCGCGGAGGCGATGTGAGTGCTTTCGTAATGATCACGACCGTCGGCTTGGGGCAGAGCGCAGGATCCAAACCGATGTCGCCAGTCCCTCGAGAGATGGTGATACGGATATAGGCGTCCGTACGATCATTGCCCACATCGTTACGAGCCATGCATTCATGCAGCAGCGATGACCAGTCTCTCTGGGGAATGGCCAAGCCGATGGCGTCGGCGGAGCGTCGAAGACGCGCCAGGTGCTGATCCCGCATGAAAATCTTGTCGCCATAGGAGCGGATGGTTTCGTACACGCCGTCACCATAGAGAAACCCATGGTCAAAAACGGAGACGAGCGCCTCTTCATCGCTCACGAACCGATCATTGAGATAGATCCACACCGTTACGCCCGCTGGAGGGAGCTGAAAAACGCCTCGGCCTTATGGAGGGTCTCTTCATATTCTTTCGCGGGATCGGAATCGGCCACGATTCCCGCTCCGACCTGCAAATATCCCTTCGCCCCTGTAAGAACGAGCGTCCGGATGACGATATTTAAATCCAGATCGCCGTTCCATCCGATGTATCCGAACGAGCCGGTATAGGGGCCGCGGCGCACGGGCTCCAGTTTCTCGATGATCTCCATGCAACGGATTTTCGGAACGCCCGTGATGGTGCCGCCTGGGAATGTGGCTCTGATCAGATCAAACGGGGAGGCGTCTGCCCGGAGGAGGCCTCGAACATTCGAGACGATATGGCTGACGTGCGAATATTGCTCGATCACCATAAATTCATCCACGTGCACGCTGCCGAACTCGCAGACCCGGCCCAGGTCGTTACGTTCAAGGTCCACGAGCATCACATGCTCTGCGCGTTCCTTGGGGCTTGCCAGCAACTCCCCTACGAGACGTTGATCGTCGTCGGTGCCGGATCCTCTGGGCCGTGTGCCGGCGATTGGACGCGTTTCGGCATGCCGTCCGCTGAGACGCACCAACCGTTCGGGGGAACAGCTGATCAGCGAGAGATCCTCAAAGCGAAGTAAGCCGGAAAATGGGGGGGGATTGACGGTCCGAAGCTGTCGATAGAGACCGTGCTCATAACGCAGTCGTGCGAGTCCGGAACGATACCCACCCGGAAGGTCCGCGGCGAACCGGTGAGAAAGGTTGGCCTGATAGATGTCTCCGGCGGCAATATAGGCTTGTGCCTTGCAAACCCGTTCAAGATAGGCCTCCCTTGTTTGTTGAGGCGCGAACGCCAGCGGTTCGCGGATCGAGGACTCTTTCTCCGGCGGCGGACCCTTGAGGCGGGCTTCCCATTCTGCCAGGCGGTCCAATCCCTCGCGGTACAGTTTCTCGCGAGATTCTCCGAGAAATCGCTCCATCGAGGGACAAAAAATGATCTGGACGATGTTGGCCCGATGGTCTACGGCCGTCACGAGATCGTAGAGCCCAAAGTGAACATCGGGAATGTTCAGGTCGTTCGCTGCAACCGAGGGCAGTGCTTCGAGACGACGGGCGAAGTCATAGCTGAAGCATCCGACGGCCCCACCGAAAAAGGGCGGGAGGTCATGTGCCTGTTCAATGCCCGGCCTTCCGATCGCCTGTCGGAGAGGCTCGAAGGGATCTTCATGCGGTGTACTGATTGACCATGCCGGTGCAGAAACGATTGCGACCGGTCCGCTTCCCAAAAATGAATAGCAGGTCTCGCTCGCCTGTCCCTTGCCGCTTTCCAATAAGAATGAAGGCTGGGAGGAGGAGGCAATTTTTTCGTACAGATCGAGGGGATGCTCGCCCCGGCCGGGTATTGAGAGGACCAGCGGCTGCGGCGCACCGTGCAGGAAGGAAGGTTGCGAAAATCGGGTCATCATGCGTCTGGCTCGATCCGAGCGAGACCGCTCACTATACTCCAGCGATCCGATCATTTCCCAGCCAGCCAAAACTTGACAACTTCACGGGCATTCTGCTTGAATTGCGCGCCCGCCTTCGGGAGAGTCCTTAGTCAGGCACTCGCCTCAGTGGGTCACGGACAATGCCCCAGTCACAGGATCCGTTTTATGCGGGGCTCGGCCAGGCCGTTCGAATTGGAACAGAACTGCTTGCCGCGCTGATTGTCGGCGGCGGGCTCGGGTGGGCCATCGATACCTACGTGCTGGGGACAAGCCCCTGGGGCCTGGTTCTCGGGATGTTTCTGGGCGCGGCGGCCGGTGTGCGGAATGCGTATCGTATGGCGCAGCGGTGGCCGAAGTAGTCGTTTGATGCATTGCGAAAGGTCTCATGGAAGAAAGTCCCCTGCATCCGTTTGAGCTCCACAATTACGTCACGCTTACTCTCGGCGGCCTCGATATTTCGATTAACAAAGCCGTCGTCATGATGTGGGTGGTCGTGGGCCTGATCTCGATCCTCATGATCATGGCAGGGTCCGCCCGACGGCTGGTGCCGGGCAAATTGCAAAGCCTTGCCGAGATGATGGTCGATTTCATCCGCGGCATCATTCTCGATACGATGGGGAAGGATGGGATGAAGTTTTTTCCGTTGATCGCCACTCTGTTTCTGTTCATTTTGTTTTGCAACCTCATCGGATTGATCCCGGGATCCTACACCGTCACCAGTCAGATCGTGGTTACGGCGGTGTTTGCCTGCACGGTTTATGCCCTCAGCCTTGTCATGGGCTTCGTGTTACATGGCGGAAAGTTTCTTGGTATTCTCGTGCCTCCGGGCACGCCAGGCTGGCTGTTGCCTTTGATGATCCCGATTGAACTCATCAGCCAACTCGCTCGTCCGATTTCCCTCGCCGTGCGGTTGTTCGCCAACATGACGGCAGGGCACGTGATCTTGGGCGTATTGTTCGGACTGGCCGTGAGCGGAGGCCTGTTGATCGGATGGCTGCCATTCGCGTTCACGATTGCAATGAATGGATTGGAAGTTGGTATCGCATTCATCCAAGCCTACATCTTTACCGTATTGACGTGTGTGTACTTGGGCGATGCCTTCCATCTGCATGGCCATGACGAGCATGCGCACTAACGACAGGTGACGCCGCCGCCTCAAGCGCGGCCGGGCGTGGTTCGTAACGGGGGTTTTTCTAGCAAGAGAGGAGTAGGACACGATGGATTCTGCAGCCGCAGCACTGTTGGGCATGGGCCTCGCCGCCGCCGGATTTGCCGGGGCCGGTGTTGGTATCGGATACATCTTTGGAAAGATGATCGAAGCGGTCGCGCGTCAGCCGGAGGCGGAGGGCCGCGTCGGAAAATACATGTGGATCGGATTCGCGCTCGTCGAAGCGATCGCGCTCTATGGGCTGGTCATCGCGTTCATCATCATGGGATTGCGTAAATAGATTGCTTCTGACGCAGAAGTTGGGTGCTGAGCTATCGGTGCCTTACAGCTCATCACTGGTCACTGCTCACTCATCACTCACCGAAGGTGCCTTATGCCGCAATTTGAATCCCACTTTTTCTCTTCCCTGATTTTCTGGGAGGTGGTGTCCTTCGCGATTCTCCTGTTTGTTCTCTATAAATTCGCGTTTCCCGGAATATTGAGCGCCCTGGAGGAGCGGGAGAAGAAAATCAAGGAGAGCCTCGATCAGGCTGAACGCCATCGTTCGGACGCCGAGCGGACACTCAAGGAGTACGAAGCGAAGCTCGCCGCTGCCTCACGCGAAGCCGAAGGGATTCTGTCGGCGGCAAAAGAGCGGGCGCAGCGTCTCATGGAAGAAAACGAGCAGCGCCTGGCTGCAGAAGCTGAACGCATCAAAGGCGACGCGACCCGCGAGATCGACCATGAACGGCGAAAGGCGATTCAGGAGATCCGCTCTCAGACGACCGATTTGGCCTTGATGGTAGCGGAAAAGGTTGTTCAGCGAAGTCTCAGCGACGCGGACCACCGGCGTTTGGCTGACGAAGCGCTCGATGCGCTATCCAAATCCTCGCGGTAGTCGAAGCCGCTTAGGGCAAGCCGGCCCCACCTGGCCGATAACCCTCTAAGTCCACGCAAATGAAGCGGAACCCCGTCCGGCGCAGGCGGGCGCTGATCGAGGAGCGGAGAGCCGGCTGGTCAAGTCGTGCAAACTCTTCGGCGGACACCTCAATTCTGGCAATGTCGCCGTGATCTCGCACGCGGAACTGGCGGAAACCTTCGGCCTGCATTATGGCCTCAGCCTCCTCGATCCGGCGCAGCTTCTCGACGGTAATCGGAACTCCACGGGGGATCCGCGAGGACAAACAGGCGGCTGCTGGCTTGTCCCATGTCGAAAGGCCGAGACTGTGAGCCACCGCTCGTACGTCGGCCTTCGTCAGCTCCGCCTCCACGAGGGGACTCCGCACGTGCCATTCCCGCGCGGCTCGAATCCCGGGACGGTCATCGCTGAGATCGTCCATGTTGGTGCCATCCAGAATCCACTGCATGGACCGGGCGGCTCTCAGCCCTTCCATTAAGCGATAGAGATCTGTCTTGCAATGAAAGCAGCGGGCCGAGTCGTTTTGCACGAAGGCGGGAATCGCCAGCTGATCTGTTGAGACGACTTCGTGCTGGGCGCCGATTTCCTGCGCGGCCCGAGCCGCGCATTCCAATTCGGCGGCGGGGTAGGTGGGCGACACGGCCGTGATGCCGACCGCCTTCGTGCCCAGTTCATCGTGGGCAATCTTAAGTACCAGCGTGCTGTCAATGCCGCCTGAAAACGCGACCAACACGGATTCCATGTCCGTGACGATGCGACGGAGACGGTCGAGTTTACCCGTGAGGAGTGTGGTGGTCATCGTCGATTACTGCTTCAGCTTGGCCTTGGCAGTGTTGCCGACGACGACGAGCGCATACCGCTGTGGGGAGAGATATTGCTTGGCAACCCGCAGGACATCCTCTTTTGTCACACGCTCGATCCACTTGGGATACTGGGAAAAGTACTCGAATCCTAAGCCATAAAACTCAACCTGGGCCAGGACCTGCGCAAGCTTCGCCGTGGAGTCGAGCCGCAAAGGAAAACTTCCGATCAAGAAAGATTTGGCCTCGGAAAGTTCCTGATCGGTGACGGGCGCTTCGCGAATATTTTTGAGTTCGGTCAGCACGCCTTGGATCGCCTGGTTCGTCGCTTCCGTGCGGGTTTGGAAGTTCACCCAGAAGGAGCCCGGCATCAGCCGCGCATCGAAATGACTCATAATACCGTATACCAAGCCCTGTTTGTCACGGATCGAATCCATCAGCCTTGAGGAAAATCCACCGGCCCCGAGGATGTAATTCATCACCGTGACCGCGTAAAAATCCGGATTGGTTCGACTGATACCTCCATGGCCGAGAATGACGTTCGATTGTGTCAAATCTTTCTCTATCAGTTGCACCGTTTTCTTTTCGACTGCGGGCGGATTCTTGATGTTTCGGGAGGGCGGTGAGGTTTTCTTCCAGGCTCCGAAATGAGTCTGCACGAGCCCGGTAATCTGGTCCGGCGTGACATCCCCTACGACCGTCAGAATCACCTGACTGGGGGTGTACTCACGGGCATAGAAAGAGACGACGTCGGCATGGGTAATTCGGTTGAGCGACTCTTCGGTACCATTTAACGGCCAGCGGTACGGATGGCTATGAAAGACGAGTTGATTGAAGGCTTTCATCGCCACATGGCCTGGATCATCGTTGTCGCTGGCCATCTCGCCGAGGATCTGGGAGCGTATGCGTTCGAATTCTGGCTTGTGAAATGCAGGATGCTGCAGGATGTCGGCCAGCAACGTAAACCCCAGTTCCACATCTTTTTTCAAGACGCGGACCGACGCGGTCGTGAAATCTTCTGCGGCCTTGACCTCCAAGGCGCCGCCGACGAAGTCGATTTGTTCCGCCAGTTGTTTCGAGGACCGAGAGGTGGTGCCTTCATCGAGGAGGCTCGCCACCAAATTCGCCAGACCGGCTTTATCCGGGGGATCCTGTGCCGAGCCGCTTTTGACCAACGCATGGACCTCGACAATCGGCAGGAAGTGCTGTTCGAGGACG
>DATIGH010000229.1:0-4096 GCA_035454845.1 Nitrospira sp. | reverse complement strand
GAGTTATGAAGGTCAGCGGGTTTACTTTTTGCCGCAATGCGGTGAAATACGATTATCCGGTGGTGGAGTCCATTCGGTCCGCCCTGCCGCTCTGCGACGAATTCGTTGTGAACGTCGGTCGGTGCGATGACGGGACGCTGGAGCTCATCCGGTCGATCGCGCATCCCAAGATCAACATCATCGAGTCGGTCTGGGACGAATCGCTGCGCAAGGACGGCCTGATTTATTCTCAACAGACCAACATCGCGCTCAGCCACTGTCAGGGCGACTGGGCGTTCTACATCCAGGCGGATGAAGTCCTGCACGAAGACGATGTGCCGGTCCTTCGCCGCTCCATGGAGCGCCATCTCGGCAATCCTTCCGTCAAGGGCTTGCTCTTTCGCTATCTGCATTTTATTGCCGATTATTGGTCGATGAACCCCTGGTTTTATCACAAGGCTGTGCGCGTCATACGGAACAACGGAGACATCGAGTCGTGCGGCGATGCCGTGGGGTTTCATTTCAAGCCGACTCAGCAGTACTTGCAAAGCGGTCCGAAGGAGTGGCTTGCCCCTTCAGGTGCGCGGATGTTTCATTACGGATGGGTCAAGGATCCCATGACCATGCTCGAAAAAAAACGCGAACAGGCGGCGGTCTATCATGGTACGAATCTTCCGCCCGCTGCGGCAAAGGAGTTGACGGGTGATGCGTTCCGATTCGAGGACTACGCCATCCTGAAAGAATTCACGGGCAGCCATCCAGCCGTCATGACGACGCGCATTGCCTCCGCCCGACGCTGGGGCGCAAGGCGAAGCCGTTGGCTCAACTGGCGGTTCTACCGTGAAATCGGGCGCCGCGGATTCCGCGGGTAGCGAGCCATTCGACCGTCATGAAGCGCTTACCCTGGTGGAGAAGGCCCTATTTCTCGCGTCGCGTCCTAGAAATCGGACCCGGACACAATCCCTTTGCCGGTGTGACCCACTTGTTGGAAAGGGATATTGCAGACGGGCACGAACGCGGCGGCCATGCGTTGATCATCCCGGCCGCTGCCAGGCTGATTGTGGGCGAAGCGACGACCCTTCCATTTGCCGCAGGCTCCTTCGACTTCGTGTATGCGTCTCATGTGCTCGAGCATGTGGAAGAGCCGGAGGCGGCCTGCCGGGAACTCATGCGCGTCGGAAAGGCCGGCTACATTGAAACCCCATCTCCGTTCCTGGAGCAGGGACTGGCGCTCAGGGACGAGACCTCTCCGGCCCATTGGTTTCACCGGTGGTTCGTCTTTTCGCCGTTGCCTGGGCTGCTCGCGTTTGAACCGAAGTCTCCCGAAGACGTGGGACGATTTTGCTCCTGTGCCGACGGCCAGTTTCTCCGGGAATTCTTTGAGTCGTTGGATTTCCGGGAAGCCCAGCATTTCTTCCGACGGTCATCCAAGACCACCGTCTTCTACTGGACGACGTCGTTTCAGGTCGAGGCACGTGACCATCTCGTGGATTGCCGGCGGGAGGGACGACCCTGCCGCTTCACCGGCATGAGACAGGCGCTCATCGCGAATTGCAACGATGTGCTGCGTGCGGGTAGAGTGCGGCGTCTTCCACGGCAGTTTCCCAAGTCACGGGATGTCTTTCGAAAGTATGGACACACTTCTCTCTTCGTCCGGTAGCCACGGCGGATGATCGTGCGCCGCGGCGTGTCACACGTCTCAGAGGAAGCTCAGTAATGGGAGTCGCCAGTGCCATACGCCGATGGAGGTTCCGCCTCAGGAAGCGGTTGAGCAAGTCGTCGGCCCGACGTGTGTTGGACGTCGGATCCGGTCATCGGCCGCATGAGGACGCGACCCACTTGGTTGACCTCCTTCCCGAAGACGATTCCGAGCGGGGAAAACCGATGCAACAGCTCGGGCTTCCGCTCTTGCTGGCGACGGTCGAAGCTCTGCCCTTCAAGGACAAGACGTTTGATTATGTCTACGCGTCCCATGTATTGGAGCATACGCAGGATCCAGCGTCGGCCTGTAAGGAACTGATGCGGATTGCTCGGGCCGGATACATCGAGACACCTAATCCGTTCTTTGAGCAGGGGTACAACTATCCGCACGCGGAGCGCGGGTGGTCGTTCCATCGCTGGTTTGTGTATCTGGGAGAAGACGATACCCTGATCTTTGAGCCCAAAACGGGGCGCTCTATCAATGATTTTTGTGATTGTCGTCATGGACAGTTCGTGAAGCGCATTTATCGCTCCATGGAGGACCTCAACCAGCTCCAGGGCGTCCTCCCACGCGAATGCAGCTACACCGTCCTTCACTGGAAGGATGAATTCAAATTCGCCGTCAAACAGGACGGGGGACATGGACCATGCTGAGCGTGATCGTCGCGGTGCACAATCAGATCGGCCACAATCAGCTCTTTCTGCGTGGTATCCGGCAATATACGAGCGGCCCGTACGAAGTAGTGGTCGTCGACAATCATTCCAGCGACGGCTCGGCGGAGTTTTTTGAGTCGCAAGGCTGCCGCGTCATCCGGAACGCCGCAAATCTCTGTTATCCCGAATCCATGAATCTTGGGACCAGGAATTCGACTGGAACCTACGTCTGTCACATCAATAACGATCTCTACGTGGGTCCAAACTGGAACGGCCGGTTGATCGAGGCGATGCAGCGTTTCCAGCTGGATGCGATCACTCCATTAGGGCTTGAAATGATGCCGACCCCGGCATTGACTGATTGGATCCAAGCGCGCTGGGCAACGATCGGGCAGGGTCGCCTCTCGTCGGGCAAGACCGCCGCGCAACTGTATGACAAGATTCGAGCCATGTACGGCGATTGGGAATCGTTCTGCAGCCATGTCTACCAGAGTTTTTCGGAAGTCATCTTCGACGGCCTCAACGGTTCCTGCGTGATGCTCAGGCGCTCGACGCTGGAGAAGATCGGATTACTGGACGAGCGCATTCAAGCAGCGGACTGGGACCTCTACTACACGCTTCGGAAACGTGAAGAGGACATCGGAGACGTCCGGCGTTGCAAGATTTTCGGCGGCTGCTATGTGCATCACTTCATCCGAGCGACGGTCAAAGGCAAGCGGGAGCCCTTTGCCTGCACGCATCCGCGGCTGTCGATCCATGACAAATGGTCGCAGGAGGAACAAGAACGGTTGTGGTACAAGTCCGATTATTTCCGGCCGCGATCGAACCGACGGTCTTTTTCAGAGCTCATGCATCGGCATATGGGCAAGCCGCTCGAGAAACTGGTCAGAGAATTTGAGCGCGCTTTGTCTTGGCGTTGGCTCTACGTACGGCCTGAACGAATCGTTGCACTGCATCGCCGACAATTCCAAGCGCTTGGCACAGGGACGTGGCAGACAGGGGCATCCTCGTGAGCACTGGGAAAGTTCCACCGTCGCTCGCCTGTGTGATCATCACGAAGAACGAGGAAGCGAACATTCACGACTGTTTATCCTCCCTCGCCTGGGCGGCCGAGCGGATTGTCGTGGACGCCGAGAGCAGCGACCGTACGGCCGAACTTGCGCGGGCTGCCGGCGCCACCGTGGTCGTCCGGCCCTGGCCAGGGTTTGGGGCGCAAAAAAACTATGCGATGGATCTGGTCTCTGCGGAGTGGATCTTGATCGTGGATGCGGACGAGCGTATTCCCGAACTGTTACAGACCGAAATCTGCTCGCGGATTGCCGTGTGGAAGGCGGGAGAGCCGGTCGCCTATGAAATCCCGAGGAGGAACTATTTTTATGGAGCCTGGGTTCGCCATGCCGGGGTCTATCCCGACTACCAGATCCGCCTCTTCCGTCGAGGCCATGCCAGATACAACGACGTGCCTGTGCATGAGAATCTGCTTGTGAAGGGCCCGATTGGAAAACTCACTCATGCCATGGACCATTTTACCGAGCGCCGTATTCGCGACCATTTCAAAAAATTCGGTCTTTACACGACACTGGCAGCGCAGGAGAAAGGCCGGACGGTTCACGCCGTGCATGCCCATGACCTCGTCTTCCGCCCTCTCGTCGTGTTCTTGAAGAGCTACCTTATGAAACAGGGGTTCCGGGACGGCATCCGTGGGCTCATCGTGTGTGTATTTGCCGGCATGTACACGTTCGTCAAGTATGCCAAGCTATGG
>DATIGH010000228.1:0-2437 GCA_035454845.1 Nitrospira sp. | reverse complement strand
GAACGTGGCCCGCCTTAAATCTCCTTCAAAGATGGCCGACAGAGGAATGACTTGTCGTGCATGCGCGTGCGTCCAACGGTCCGGTTCTTTCACCCACCAGCGGACGAGGAAAGCCACAAATGCCGGCAGAACACCGATCAGAAACAGCCCGCGCCATCCGTATGCATCCTTGAACGCGAGGTTGAAGCCGGCGGCCAAAAAAAATCCGGCCGCCCAGGCCGACTGTAAAATTCCTGCCGCTTTGGCGCGCTTGTCCTCCGGCCAGGTCTCCGCGACGAGGGCCGCCCCGGCAGCCCATTCTCCGCCGATTCCGAGTGCCGTGAGAAATCGGTAAACTGCCAGATGCCACCACTCCTGAGAGAGTGCCGCGGCGCCGGTGAAGGTGGCATAGATGAGGATAGTCGCCATGAGTACCTTGGTTCGGCCGAAGCGGTCGGCCGCAATGCCGAACCCGATGCCTCCGATGGCCCACCCGATGAGAAAAATTGAAAAGATGATGCCGCCGTACCAGCCGATGCGCTCGGTCGCGGCCGACGCTGTTGTCGTGTGCAGCAACTCGTGAAGAGCAGGGTGCAAGACGATGGCATAAATCGTGGCATCCATGGCATCGAACACCCAGCCAAGCCAGGCGACGAATAACACCAGCCACTGATAGCGGGTCACTCCATGAAACCACGAGGTTGCGCTCATGTCTTTGTTGTAGGTGTTGGCAAGAGACTCTAATGCCGCTTGCCTAAATATCGCGCGCCAGGCTACGGAGGTTCCAGGCGGGAGTCAAGGTGAAGCAGCGAGAAACCCCGTGGTATAGTCGCGGCCATGCCTCGCGTGGATTTTTACCGTGTCTTGGGAGTGCCTCGTGAGGCGTCGGACGACGTCATCAAAAAGGCCTACCGCAAACTCGTCTTCGAGCATCATCCCGACCGCAATCCCAACAGCAAAGACGCGGAAGAAAAGATCCGCGAAATCAATGCCGCGTACGAGATCATCGGCGACGCGGAGGCACGCCGCAATTACGACCGGCTCAACTGGGGGGAAGAATTCGCCCCCGATGTCGTCGACGTCGCCGTGTTGCTCGAGGAGATGGAGAAGAAACTTTTCGACGAGGGGCGCAAGGAATTGTTCGCCATGCTCATGAAGGACGTCAAGAAGGTCAAAGCCGAGCTCGTGATCATCCGCGAACGGGTCCTCCAGGATCAAGGATACGACTCCTTCAAGGAATCGCTCGTCCACGCCCGCGCGGCCGAGGTGGTGCCTGAGCTGACAACCGAGGAAATGGAAGGTCGGAGACGGCGCCTGGTGGAAGTGGCCACACAGATGATGATCTCACAAGGCGTTGTCGGTAGAAACGATGAAAGCGGGATTCGTTCGTTGCGTGCCCGCCTCGACGAACAATTCCGCAAAGGCCGTCTGCATGGATTTGCCTCGGCCTTGGAGTTGTTTTACGAACGGCGCTAACGCCGTGCTGAGTGTTAAGCTGACGGCTGACAGCTGACTACTGACTACGTCACCTGTTATTTGCCAGCGGACCTGCCACAAATCGTCCCGCCCGCATGACGCCCAGGATCCGGCTGCGGTCGCGCAGCAGCTCGATCTTGCGCAACGGATTGCCCTCTACGAGAAGAAGATCGGCCTCTTTGCCCCGCGCAATGGTCCCGACCTCATCTGCAATGCCGATCAATCGTGCGGCTGCCGATGTCGAGGCAAGAATCGCTTCCATCGGGCTCATCCCGTATGCCACCATCCGTTCGAGCTCCTGTGCATTGTCGCCGTGTGCATTGAAGGGCGTGCCGGCGTCGGTTCCCATCGCGATCAAGAGCTGTCGCCGATGGGCCTGCCGGAAGCTCGCCTGATGACGCTTCGTCATGGCCTTGGCCTTCTCGAGCGCGCTGTCCGGAATGCCGCAGCCTCGCCGGCGGGCGGCTGTCGTAGCAAGCGCGGACAGCGTGGGCACCATATACACGCCGTGTGATTGCATCAGACCGGCCGCTTCCTCATCCATCAACGTGGCATGCTCGATGGAATGGACGCCGGCACTGATGGCGTGTTTCATTCCCGAAGCCCCGTGGGCGTGCGCGGCGACTTTTCGTCCGGCTCGTGCCGCCTCCTCGACGGCTGAGCGAAGTTCTTCCAACGTCATTTGGGCCTGATCAGGTGAAGTCCCCGGAGTGAGGACGCCTCCGGAGGCGATGACCTTGATGACTTCGGCTCCGGCTTCGATCTGTTCCCGTACGACTTTCCGGACTTGTTCAGGTCCTTCCACCTCCTGCCCGATGAAGCGGGCATGCCCTCCGATCATGCAAATCGCCAGGCCCGCGCCGACGATGCGAGGGCCGGGTGTCACGCCTTTGTCGATCGCATGTTTGAGCGCGAAAATCGAATGATCTCTCGACCCGACATCGCGAACGGTGGTCACGCCTGCCTCCAGCGTGTGCCGCGC
>DATIGH010000227.1:0-11353 GCA_035454845.1 Nitrospira sp. | reverse complement strand
CGCAGGTTAGGCGGCGTTGATAGATCCTTGAAAAGGGATGCCCCATAAGGCGTTGAGGGCTTTACAAAAGCCCTCTAATCCCGTTGGGGACACCAGACCATTCAATGTTGACTAAGCCATTAAAAAGTCTACCAACTGCTGCCTGCCCTTCGAAGTGGTAGGACTTCTCCTATCCCCCTGTCAATTGTGACAGTTTCACAGGTTCGTCAACAATGCTATACATGACGCTCGCTTGAACTGAAGCAGACCCCCCCGACGGCATTCGATTTCGCTTCTTCACGGCGTCACTCACTTAACCCACATCAGAAAGGATGTGTCCCATGTATAAACTGATTGCGTGTTTTTTCACCGGAGCCATGCTCCTGGCCGGGTCGGCTTTTGCGGACCAGACGGCGGCAGATCCCACAGCGGCGGACACCAACATGGAGATCTTGAAGCAGAAGCTCAAGGCGGATAAGAAACTCCTGGTGGCCAACAACATGGAACTGTCAGACGCCGAAGCCAAGCAGTTCTGGCCTATCTATGAGTCCTATCAGAAGGACCTTGCGGGCGTGAACAAGCAGCTCGGCACGACCATTAGAGAGTACGCGGAAACGTTCAATAAGGGGACGATCCCGAACGATAAGGCAAAGAAACTCCTCGGTGAGGCCCTTTCGGTCGAAGACCAGGAAATCAAGTTGAAGCATACCTATGCCGAACAGCTTCAAAAAGTCCTGCCGGCCAACAAGGTCGCCCGCTACATTCAGATCGAAAGCAAGATCCGGTCACTGATCAAGTATGAAATGGCTCAACAGATTCCCTTGGTGTACTAGAGCGTAGACCGGAAGCTACCCGTCCGTGACCCCTCCACCCTGTGTGGGCAAAGGGGTCACGGACTTCCTTTTTCGGGTGTCCCGATACGAATTGAACGTACGTCATGCTTAAGCTGCCATCTTGATTGCCCCTGAAAACGGGATGATGAGGTGCGCCAGATGCGGCATTGAAAGGCTCATGTTCCTATTGGGGAGACACCACCTTGAGTGCACGGCGGAACTGGGTAGCAAGTTGAAAAAGTTGCCAGTTCCGCTGAGCACATACCTGGACTCTCTCGTCCGCCACAGCCTCGCACGGAGTTTCCTATCTTCTGTACGTGAGCCGTGAGCAGGGTCTGCAATCGGCGAGGCGAGCCTGGCGAGCAGAAGAAAGCGGAACAGGTCACACGGCGGCCGGACGCCATCCAGATTTGGCGTAAAGAAAATGGACGGTGCTGATCGATCGCTCTAGGAAACCTCCTTCGCAGTAACTCAGGTAGAGCTCCCAGAGACGGAGGAATTCTTCACTGTATCCCATCGCCCTGATGCTCGGGAGCGCGGTAGAGATGCTCTCTCTCCACGCTCTGAGTGTCGGCGCGTAGTGACGGCCAATATCCTCCAAATGGATGAGGATGAGGTCGCCTGCGCGGCTGGACGCCCTCACCAGCGCGCTGATGGAAGGGATACAGCTGCCGGGAAAGATGAAATACTGAACGAAGTCCACGGAACGCTTGGCCCTCTCATAGAACCGCTCATCTATGGTAATCCCCTGGATCAACATCAGCCCGTCCGGCTTCAACATGCGGCTGCATATGTCGAAGAAAATGTCGTAATACTCATGGCCAACCGCTTCGATCATCTCGATCGACACGAGCTTATCAAAGCGGGTTTCTAGATGCGGTAAATCCCGGTAGTCCATCTGGAGCACGGTAATGCGTTCGCTCAAGCCTGCGTCCAGAACTCGCTGCCTCGCCAGATCGTATTGTTGTCGTGAAATGGTGGTGGTGGTGACCCGACAGCCGTACCGGGACGCAGCGTAGATCGCGAAGCCGCCCCAGCCGGTTCCGATCTCCAGCACATGGTCATCGGCCTTCAGCTCAAGCTTGCGGCAAATGCGTTCGTTTTTGGCGCGCGAAGCCTCGGGCAACGTCGCGTCTGGCCGCTCGAAGTAGGCGCAGGAATACATCATCGTTTCGTCGAGCATGAGGCGGTAAAACTCATTCCCAAGATCATAGTGAGCGGCAATGTTCTTGCGGCTGCCGGCTCGCGAATTACGGTTAAGCCGGTGCGCGAGCTTGAGAAGCGGTCGCGTGGTTAGTGCCAGTCCGCCCTCCATTCCATCGACCGTTTCACGATTGAGTGCGAAGATTCGCACCAACGCCGTTAGATCGTCGCAACTCCAATAGCCCAGGCGGTAGGCCTCTGCGCCGCCCACTGTACCGCCGAGCGCCAGGTCCAGATACGTGCGCATGTCGTGGATACTTACCGTGGCGTGCAATCGGCAACGCTCGGTCGCGCGACCGAACTCATGGCAGTCACCCGCTTCCACCATTGTCAGTCTTCCTTCCCTGAGTCGTTCCAAGCGCGCGAACACCGCGCGGCGGGCCAGGCGGCAGAGCCATGTCCTGAAGACAGAGGGCAGACTTGAAGCGCGGTCCAACGCACATCTGGATAGAATCGTCACGTCGCTCATGCCGGTGTCCGCCCTCTCTCCGTGGGGATTTCCTTTCTCATTCCCGGGTGGGGATGAAGCGGCACTCCTTTCACCCACAATTTCAACGCCTGCCAATGGATGGCGCCGATGACCTGCGCCGTCATGATGGGATACCGACAGAGGACGCGCGCCAGAGCCGAGCCCGACAATTCACGCCGCTTGAGCCTCATGGTGGCGTCGAAGAAGGGCCGCCCTCCTCGCCAATTTTCCATATGGATGACCAGGCCCGAAGCCGGCTCGGTGAACCGCCACTCGTAGGTGACGTCCATGTCCATGAACGGGGAAATATGAAAAGCCTTGTCGAAACGATAGCGTTGTCTGCGGCCCCCAGCCTGGTTGGCGCCAGGCCCAAGCACGTAACAGTGTCGCTCCCCCCAAGGCGTGTTCGTAATTTCCGCGACGATCGCTTCAACATGACCAACCGCCCCGTCGTAACAGAAATAGAAACTCACCGGGTTGAACACATAGCCGAAGTAGCGAAGATGGGTCAGAATCCGAATCGGGCCGGTAGGCCGGTGGCCGACACTTCGTTCCACCAGGTCACGGACGGATTGAGCCAGCGGGACCGATGGATCCCCTGCATGATCCTCACGTCTGAACGATGCAACGTTGGAACGACCGACAGACCAAAGCCAGCGCCCCGTGAACACCTCTGGCAGTTCATCGAGATCGAGGTACATCATGAAGAGACGGTAGGAAAACGCGTGTGGAACCGGGCTGAAGCGCCGGTGCCGGACCCGTCCCTCGTAGATCGCGCTGTTCATGTCGACAGATCCTTACCGAACGGCCTACACACAGCCAATGCGCTGTTCACGCCGTCCTCGTGAAAACCGAATCCCCAATAGGCTCCGCAATATGAGGTCCGATTGACTCCGCTGATCTCCGCATGGCGCCGCTGGGCCGCCACGGTTTCGCGCGAATACACCGGATGCTGGTATCGAATCCGCCTGAGAATCTTCTCGGGAGCGATCGCCTCGGTATGGTTCAGCGTCACGCAGAACTCCTGCGGCGCCACCAACCGTTGCAGTCGATTCATGTGGTAGGTCACGACCGCGCGATCTGGCTGGACGGGCAGGAGGTGATAGTTCCAGGCCGCCCAGGCCAGCCGACACCTCGGCAGCAATGACGGATCCGTATGCAACACCGCCTCGTTGTCCTGATACGGAATCGCGCTCAGAATCCCTTTTTCAACCGGGGAGGGGTCGGCGAGCATCGTCAGTGCCTGGTCGCTGTGCGACGCGATGATCACGTGATCGAAACACATCACGCGATGGGCCAGCCCTTCGATCTTAGCGCGGATTTCGACGTAGTCCGGAAACCGCGCGATCGATTCGACCGGTGATTTGACCAGGATGCGAGACCGGAAGGGTTCGATCAGCCGTTCGGCATACCGCTGTGATCCACCCTTGATCACACGCCACTGAGGGCGGCCATTCACAGACAGCATGCCGTGGTTCTTGAAGAATTGCACCAGATAGCGGGCGGGGAATTCCCGTATGGCGCCGGGGCCGGCAGACCAGATGGCGGACCCCATGGGAGCGATGTATTGTTCGATGAACTCCCTCGAGTAACGGCCCCGCTCCAGATAATCGCCCAGCGAAGGACCGGGCTCCGGTCCATCGAGCAGCGAAAGGGACTCGCGGTTGAAGCGGAGGATATCAAGAATCATCCGGTGGAAGGAGGGCCGCAGGAAATTGCGTCGTTGGGCGAAGAGGGCGTTCAGCGAGGTGCCGTTGTATTCGAGGCCCGTCCGCTCGCATCTCACACTGAAACTCATGTCGCTTGGCTGGGATTCAACGCCGAGGCGGTCCAGCAGCCGAATGAAGTTCGGATAGGTCCAGTCGTTAAACACGATGAACCCTGTGTCGATGGCATAGGTGTGCCCGTCCAATGTCACGTCCAGCGTGTTCGTATGGCCGCCGACATAGTCGGCGGCTTCGAACACGGTGATTGCATGGTCCCGGTGGAGAAGGTAGGCGGCGACCATGCCCGAAATGCCTGTGCCCACTATGGCAATTCTCATGATGCCCTTCCGATGCGCTCATCCATTTGGAGACAGTCCGAGCCGGATGGCCGGCTGGATAGCGCCGTCAGTGAGTCCACCGTTGCGGGACCTTTCGAACTTTCGACACGTCGTAGCCTTCCCGAGCGACCAGCCGCAGGAGTTGCTGATAATCCCCGTCGGGAATGTCCGGTGTTCGCGCCATCAGCCACACGTAATCACGAGCGGTCCTCCCGATGACTGTCCGACTGTATGACTCGTCCACAAAAACGATTCGATAGTCAGCCTGGATCGGCCAGATGAACTGCATTCCCCATATGGCGTTCGACTTCCGATCCAAGATATAGCCAGTTGGATGGAAGGTCTTGAGATCGCCCTCGAAGCCTCCCTTTCGGAACCTGAAGGTCGTGGCCACAGTGCCGTCCTCGGCCAGACGATAGGACTCCATCGCATTGTGGGCGTCCTGCTCGATCCAGGTGGGAATATTTGCAATGACGTACCAGTCCCCCATGAACCGCTCCAGATCCACTGCCTGCGCAGTCTGGATGGGGGGAGGGCTGCTACATGCTGCGAGCGTAGCCAACATGGCGCAGAGGATGGAGTACCTCATGAAAAATGACAGCAATTGTTTATTGCAGGACATATCGAAGGATGTCTCCCTTGGAGGTGGTGGATTGCAACGCCACCCATTTGCCGACGAGGGTGTACCAGAGATCGATCGTGAACTTATCCGTGATGATTTGTCGGTGCGTCGTCCGGGTCGGCACGCCGTGAACGGAAATCGTATCCTGCCCGATCGTACGGAGCTTCGCCGGCTGTAGTTCACCGGTCTGTGAATTGAGCAGTCGTCCCTCAGTTATCCAGTCCCGGTTCCAGTAGGCAAAGGTCTTGACGCAGCCTTCTTCGCTCCAGTTGCCGCTGTGAGTCTGCACAGCCACCCGCCCGTCTCGATAAAGCCCTCTGACAAAAAAAGAGTCGCCGTTATCATCCGTTTCCGCCTGAATCTCGCGGAGGCACCCGTCCTCCCATGTCTCGTCATTGCGATGGCGGTAGCGATACACGGGGATGTAGAAGATCTTGACGGTGAACTGGGCGTCGATGCGGACGCGAGTCCGCCGCCCCTCCATTGACACGTCGAAGCGCTGGTGGCCGATCTCGTCGTTGCCAAGGAACACCTTGAAGTCGTAGGTCTGCGAGGTGGCCCCCCACGCCGGCTGCCAAAAAGCAGGAAGACAACCGGCAGCGAACGCCACCGCGAGACCGAACCATCGAGGGAAAGATTGCCTGTGCATCATGCCGTGCGCCTCGTTGGTGATGCCGGCTCGTGAACGCTCACTCTGGGGGGACCAGGCACGAAGGCGTTGGTCCGAACCATGTAGGCGCGATAGGCAGGCCGCCGCTCGACAATGGTCTGCTCCATCAGCGTCACGCCGGAAAATTTCAAGAGCAAATAGGTCAGGAGAAGGGGTCCCGCGATGGTCCACCAGGCCCCAGTCGGTAACGCGAAGAAATAGAACCCCCACCAGATCAGACATTCCCCGAAATAGTTGGGATGCCGCGTGTACCGCCAAAGCCCCCGGTCCATCACCTTGCCTTCGTTCGCCGGATCCGCCTTGAATCGTGACAACTGCCAATCGCCGACTGCCTCGAACACCATGCCGACCGTCCAGGCGATGAGCGCGAGGATATCCAATGCTCCAAAATCGGTAGGGATGGTGAGCGCCGCCCACAAGGGCATCGAGATGATCCAGGCCAATCCCGCCTGGAACCAGAAAATGATGCCCAGGCTCTTGAGCGCAAAATGCGGTTCATATTTTTGGCGGATCTCTTGGTAGCGACGATCTTCCGGCTGGCCCCAGTTGCGCAGGATGATATGGCCGGACAGTCGTGCCGCCCAGAGCAGGAGCAGGACCAGGATGAGCACCATTCGTCCGGAGTGTCGATCGACGCCGTACGCATAAATCGTCGCGGCGCCGGCGAACATGACTGCCCACGCCCCGTCCACGATGCTCACGTCGCGCTTGAACAGGCTGACGAGCCATGTCAACGTCCCGACGCCGAGTGTCACCATCAATCCTGCCGCGTAGAGTCCTGGGTTCATACGGTCACCGTCTCAAGCCTGCCTGCCTGACCGTCAAAGCGCACGGATAAGGCCAGCAACAGCGGCGTCAGCACCGCCCAGCCGATCGCCAAGGCTGCCAGGCCGGCCTCCATGTTTCCGAATTCCAACGCCCCGAGCCGAAGGCCGCCGTAGTAGGCGGCAGGCCCACCAAGGGCTCCGAATAACGCCGCCGTAATCCAACGTCCTCTCATCCAGCGCAACGAGACATTGAGAATGGTGGCAAAGAGTCCCCACAGCGCCACAATCCAGTAGGGAGCTAAATTTGGTGCCACATTCCCCGATGAATATTTCAGCCAGCCCTGGACGACCAAGAGGCTGTCGAAGAGCAACCCGATTCCGAGTGCCAGCAGGATCAGTTGGAGCTCCTTCTTCGGCATGGGAGCGCGGAACAGATGGACGATGACCACACCGACGGTCACGAGCACCCCAATCCAAGGCCGATCGGCGGCGGCGCTCCACACACAGCTGAACCATCCGATCTGAAAAAGCAGGAAATTACTCAGAACATTCATGGTCCGTTGGCTCATCGGCGTCCCGCCTCAGGTTTTTTCGAACAGGTAATGACTGACCCACCACTGTTGGCCGTCCTCGAAGCCGAACAGCTCGGCGCAGGCCATGAAGAATATGCGCCACCGCGCCCACCACACTCCGGCCTGCGCAGGGCCATAGATGCGTTCCAGAACCGGCCGGAGCGGTTCGCGGGCCGCATCCATATTGCGCAGCCAGGCGTTTGCTGTTTCTTCGTAGTGCGAGCCGTCCCATCGCCAGCGCGCGACGCAGGAAAGGTGACGCTGACAGGTCAGTGCCAGACCGTCGCTCGGCATCATTCCGCCGGTGAAGAAATGACGGCTCATCCAGTCGTCCGCTCCCCGGTCCTCGAAGAAGTAGGGGACGGCACGATGCGCGAATACGTGCATGAAGAATTTGCCGTCCGGTTTTAGCCATCGCCGTATCCGTTCGAAGAGCGCCGGCCAATTGCGCATGTGTTCGAACATTTCCACCGACACGACGCGATCGAAACGACCGGGAGGCAAGTCGAAGAGGTTCATATCGCAGGTCATGACTTGCAACCGCCCTTCGACGTGGAGGGCCCTGGCCTGCGCCTCGATATAGCGGCGCTGCGAGGCGGAGTTGGACACCGCCGTGATACGACAATTCGGGAACTTGGTCGCCATCCAGAGCGTCAGCGATCCCCAGCCGCATCCCAGTTCAAGAATGGTGTGACCATCCCTGAGATCGGCATGCGCGCAGGATTCCCGCAGAGCTGCGGCTTCGGCTTCAGCCAGCGTCACAGTCCCGGCTGGCCAGAACGCGCTGCTGTATTTCAAGTGCGGGCCGAGCACATGCTGAAAAAACTCCACCGGGACCTCATAGTGCTGCGCGTTCGCCGCGTCTGGCACGAGGGCGACAGGAGCCGCACGCATCCGCTCGATCAACTGCATTTGCTTCTGGGCCGCCGATGGCGCGCCTCTCCCCTCGATCTCGCGGAGGCGCCGTCTGAGCAGCTGGCGAATCCCTTGTCGGATCGCCGCGTCGGGGACCCACCCTAGTTCGGCTATGTTCAGCGCCACAGTCGTGAGATGTTGCATCGAATGAGTCTCCTGTATGGCCATGGACATGGTAAGCCTCGTCAGAGCCATCGCCTCAGCTGCGTGGCGACCGTTTCCGTGATACCCGCGCCGAGCCACCGAGGGGGCAGATCCCTCGCCTGAGGGACCTGCGACCTCAGCGGGAGACGCCGTGCGGAGTCGCGGCGTCTCCACGACCGGAGCGCCGACCGACTTCCGGAACGTCCGCCGTTCCGGAGAAGTCGCGCGTCATTTCGGCTGGCTTTCACTGTCCTCTCCTCGCGCACAACGGAACCCTGTTCCATGTGTCTGCAACGCGAACCCGCCTCGTCCCCGGGCGCTTGTCGTGATGTCCGAGACAGGGCTGTGCCAGGATCCGCCCCGAATCGACCGAACCACTCCCTTCTTCTCCGGCCCCTGCGGATTCCGATTCGGGGCCTGGCGGTAATAATCGGGGGCGTACCAGTCGGACACCCACTCCCTGGCGTTGCCAGCCATGTCTTTGACTCCATAGGGCGAGTCTCCTTCCGGGAAAGATCCAACCGGGTGCAGCGTCTTTTCCTCATCCCATTCGCGGTCAAAGTTCGCGCGCTTCGGCGTTGCAGCATCGTTACCCCAAGGGAATTTTCGGCCGTCGGTTCCGCGCGCGGCCTTTTCCCACTCTGCCTCCGTGGGCAACCTTTTCTTCGCCCAGGCGCAATACGCTTTGGCGTCGTACCATGTCGTCTGGACCACCGGTAGCTCCTCGAGCCCCTTGATCGACACCAACGGACCTGTGCCGTATGGATTCGGAGGATTTCGGTGTCCCGTCGCCGCGACGAATGCCATGTACCGCTCATTCGTCACTTCAACCTGATCAATGGAGAAACGGTCGAGGTAGACCGACCGTTGCGGCCACTCATCGGCTCGGCCGATCCCTTCGGGATTCCCCATCAGGAATTCTCCGGCTGGAATCGTCACCATCGGCACCGGGTCGAGCTCCTGTGACGGAGGCGCCGCGGACACGACGAGTGCGGCTGCAATAGAGCAGGCCACGAAGAGGGCCGCGATGGTGATTCCATATCTTGGTTTGCTTCGCAGACCTATTGTCATTTCTTCGGCTCCTTGCTTTCCTCAATGGCCTTCGTCGCGTGAATCTTGACCTGGGTCACCAAACGATTCACTTGTTCGTTGTCGCCGCGCTCCGCAGCCTCCTGCGCCTGGGTGATCAATGTCCTGGCATCGTGTAGGTGTTCTTCAATGTCGGCCTGCAGGGCCGGCGAGGCCACAGTCCCGCCCAGGGCCGCTCGGTGATACACCTCCCAGGCATGGTCCACCGCATGCTCCGCTTCGTGGACTGCAAGGGCCTGCTCCGGATAAGGATGATGGGCAGGATTGATGGGGCCGGCCAGTGCATGCGAAACCACCAGCGCCGCGCCGAACGAAATGATTAGTGTGAAAAACTGAGAGTGTGTCATTGCTGATCCTCCTGATCTGTGAGCTGTCGGTCAGGATCGCTCGAGCGACCGGCCGATCGACTCCTTCAGGTCCAGTAGCTCGACATTCTTTGGATCAATCGCGAGGCCACGGTCCACCGCCTGCGCGGCCTCGCGGAACCGTTCCCGTCCCATTTCCACCATCGCGGAGACGGCCGCATCGCGGATCTGTTGATCGAGTTCAGCGGGAGCCGTTTTGGCGCATCGGAACCCGAGCCCCACGCCGTAGCTGTTGTTCATCGGATGATTCCAGAAGCGATGCGTGCCGCGGAGCGTCCCGTCGGGCGCGATCCAGGATCCGCCCCGAATGACGCGCTTTTCTCCCACCGTGAGCCGGTCAACATAGGTGCCGGTTCCGCCGAGCCAGACGGCCTCGCCCGGCCCTGATGGATTGATGCCTGCTCCGCCTTTTGCGTAATAGTGCGGATCGTACCAATCGGCGACCCATTCAAAGACATTGCCGGCCATGTTGTAGACACCGTAATAACTCGCTCCCTCAGGGTACGCATTTACCGGCACGGTAGCCTCCAGATTCTTGCCGAAATTTGCCCTTCGTGGATCAAAGCTGTTCCCCCATGGATAGAGATTGCCGTTGGGGCCTCGGGCAGCCTTCTCCCATTCCGCTTCGGTCGGGAGCCGCTTCCCTCGATACTCGCAGTAGGCTTTGGCATCGTGCCAATTCACACCAACGACGGGCTGCTCCGGCTTGTTAAGGCGGGGATCATCCCAATAGGCCGGTGCCGGATGTCCTTTCTCCCTGACGAACTCGCCGTACTGTTTGTTCGAGACCTCGTACTTGTCGACAAAGAACGAATCCAGAAACACAGTATGTGCCGGCCCTTCGTCATCGAACGCTTCCGCCGACCAGGGAGTATTCATCCTCCGGTCGTATGCCGTGGGCGCCTTGCTCGACGGCCGAGGCGCTTCCTTATTGATGCCCATCACTGAGGGACCTTGCCCGATGTACACCATGTCGTAAGGAACCAGATGGTCTTCCGCCTGGCCGGTCCCGCCGGAGGCCGCGCAGATTAAGAGCACTGTAGCCAGCACAACAAGCTTGTGATTCATGCCAACCTCTCTTGACGGACTGCCGCCGTTGAAGGTGGGGCGGAAGAACCCGCCCCCCCTCCATCCACTACGCGTTACTTTTTTGACTTCATGCTCTTCCTGATGAGGTCACGTGTCGCCAAGTACTCCTTATTGCCCGGATCGGCGGCGAGCGCCTTCTCGATTGAAGCCATCGCATCGGCGTGCTTTTCCGCACCCATGGCAATCAGCGCTTGAATGAAGGCATCGCGTCCCGCCTGAATCGCCTCATCCGTGGCGGCAGGGGCGGACTTCGCACAGCGGAACCCTAGTCCGACGCCATACGAGTTGTTTTCAGGCTGGTTCCAAAACCGGTGGCTGGTGTGCAGGGATGTTTCCGGCGCGAGCCAAGACCCGCCTCTTAACACCCTCACAGGTCCCTGGTTCGCAAAGTTATAGCCCTTGTCCGGCCCTTGGGGATTCAGCGCCACGCTCTCCTTGTAGTACTTAGGGTCATACCAATCAGAGACCCACTCGAAGACGTTGCCCGCCATGTTGTAGACACCGAATCCGCTCACCCCTTCCGGATAGGAGTCCACGGGCATCGTGCGTCCGACATTCTGTCCATAGTTGGCTTTCTTCGCGTCCAGCTTGT
>DATIGH010000226.1:0-3727 GCA_035454845.1 Nitrospira sp. | reverse complement strand
GGAGATTACCGATCGACGCCGACGCCAGTCCCTTGCCGAGTGAGGAGACGACTCCGCCGGTGACAAAGATGTATTTGCCCATCATGGTCTCCATTGGTCGCGATCGGGTGAAGGTGATCCGCATTCAGTCATATTCGGTTCGACGTTTCAAGCGGCTTGTCCAATTTTAGCCGTCGCAAGCTCTCGCCGGCCGATAGCGCGTCGGCCGGTGTGTCAATACGCAACGACCCGTGCTGCGTCTCCCAGACTTGAATCGCGATGCCATGGTCAAGTGCACGCAATTGCTCCAGTTTTTCCGCTTCCTCGAGACCGCTCGTGGGCAGCGCCGTCAGCCGGAGGAGCGTCTCTCGCGTATAGATGTAGACGCCCAGGTGGATGTAGTGCAAGCCCTTCACGGCCTGTCGATCGGGAACGTCGCGGACGTGCGGAATGGGTGCCCGGGAGAAGTACAAGGCGCGCCCCTGGCGATCGGCGACCACCTTGACGACGGCCGGATTCTGCAGTTCTTCAGCGGTATGGAGCGCGCGCTTCAGCGTTCCCATTTCCACACCCGACTCGACAAAGGGCTCGATCAGATCCGTCAACAGCTCGGGATCGGCTGGAATTTCATCTCCCTGTAAATTGAGAAAGAATCGGCCCGGCCGCTGCAACGCGACATGGGCCACTCGATCCGTACCGGTTCGAAATTCCCCCGAAGTCAACACCGCCTGTCCGCCAAAGGCTTCTACTGTCCGCTGAATCCGTTGATCGTCGGTGGCGACCACCACCTCGGACACGAGTCGACAGGCGGCTGCCCGCTCATAGACGTGTTGAATGATCGGCTTGTCACCGAGCATGGCGATGGGCTTGCCCGGAAACCGTGAAGACCCATATCGAGCAGGAATGATTACCGTGACATCGGGCTTCGGCTTCACCATCCTGTTAGTCTCCACCTATTGCTTCAACCAGCTGCTTCATCGTCACCGTCGCAGTGCCGACCATTCCCACCACGATCCCCGCCGCATAGTTGGCCAATGTTGCCGCCTCTCGCATCGAAGCGCCACTGGACAGCGCCAAGGCCAGGGTGCTGACCACCGTATCTCCAGCTCCCGTGACATCATAGACCTGCCGCGCTTGCGTCGGCAGATGCCAGCCTTCCTTGTTGTCTTCAAAGAGGCTCATGCCCCTTTCACCTCGCGTCACCAGCACAGCATGGCATCCCAACCGCTGCCGGATCGTTTCACCGGCCTCCTGAATGGTTTGATCGCCGTCACCATGCAGTCCTGCCGCCTGAGTCGCTTCCAGATGATTGGGCGTAATCACGGTCACGCCTTTGTAATAGCCAAAGTGTTCAACCTTGGGATCGACGATAACCGGCACCTTGCGCAACGACGCCAGGCGGACGAGATCCGACATGAGACCGGCGGTCACGACGCCTTTGGCGTAATCCGACACGACCAGACAGGTGACTTCACGCAGTCGTGATTCGACATACCGTAGAATTTTCCTCTGCAGTTGGGGTTTGAGTTCACCCTTGCGTTCAACGTCATACCGCACGACCTGCTGATTGTGCGCGATGACCCTCGATTTCTTAATCGTGGGCCGGTCGGCGTCGGTCACCACGCCCCCACGGCCGGCATGCTTCAACCCCAACTCTTTGAGCAATTGGCGTCCGGCCTCGTCCGAGCCGATCATACCGCAGACGTCCGCTTTAGCACCCAAGGCGAGGACGTTATTGAAAACGTTGGCGGCTCCTCCGAGCCGCATGGATTCCGACTCCACATGAACGACAGGAACGGGCGCTTCAGGAGAAATCCGGCTCACCCGTCCCCAAATGTAATGGTCGAGGATCAAATCTCCGATGACGAGCACCGAAGCTTGCGGGAAACGTTGGATGAGGCGTCGAAGGCTGCTGGATGACGGCTTGTCGTGGCGGCTGGATGAACCCGCCGGTGGCGTCGAGTCCCGAGCCGGTCTGGTCACTGAATCGCCTTCCCGAACCGCCCCCATCTGACCCACTCCTTCCATTGCCCTTGGCCGCTCCACGACCAATAAATACGGAAGGCTTTTCCTCGGATCTTTTCTTCGCGCACGAACCCCCAGAACCGGCTGTCCAGACTTTGGTCCCGATTGTCGCCCATCACGAAATAGGAATCGCCAGGCACCGTCACCGGACCAAAGTTATCGCGGGGATTGATGGTCCCGTCGATCACGCCGGAATCGATCCGCTGCGTAAAGGCCTTGTCGTCCAGCGCCGTGCCGTTGACCAAGACCACCTTGTTCTTGATCTGAACGGTGTCTCCCGGCGTTCCGACGATGCGTTTGATGAAGTCTTTTTCCTCGTCCTCCGGAAACCGAAAGACGATGATGTCTCCGCGCTGCGGCTTCCCAAACTCGATCAAGGCATGTGACGCATAGCAATTCACCGGCGGGAAGGCGATCTGAAACTTGCAGTCGCTCGGCCATTGAATGCCGTAGGCGAGCTTGCTGACGAGGATATGATCGCCGATCAAGAGGGTGGGAATCATGGAACCAGAAGGGATCTTGAAGGCCTGCACGACGAATACGCGAATGGCGAATGCCAACAGCATGGCCACGATGATCGCTTCCGCGTACTCGCGGAACACCGATTTTCGGACCGGTTGCACGCTGCTGGACACCCCTCCTCCGGTCGCCGCCTCGGGCGCACGCCGCGCAATCTCGTCGGAACTCTGAAGGTTGGGATCGATGCTCATTCCTCCCCCACCTTCAAAATGGCCAGAAAGGCCTCCTGCGGCACTTCCACGCTGCCGACGGCTTTCATTCGTTTCTTTCCTTCTTTCTGTTTTTCAAGCAGCTTTCGCTTGCGCGTAATGTCGCCGCCGTAACATTTTGCCGTGACGTTTTTCTTCATCGCTCCGATGGTCTCGCGGGCGATCACCTTGTTGCCGATCGCCGCCTGAATGGCAATCTCGAACATCTGCCGGGGAATCAGCTCTTTCATCTTCTCTGCCAACTGCCGTCCACGTAAATACGCGCGCTCTCTATGGGTAATGATGGACAGCGCATCCACCGCCTCGCCGTTGAGCAAAATGTCCAGTTTGACCAGATCCGATTCCCGATAGCCGAGCACCTCGTAATCCAGCGACGCATAGCCCTGCGTCCTCGACTTGAGCTTGTCGTAGAAATCCAGAATGACTTCGTTGAGCGGCATTTCATAGCTGATCATCACGCGTGTCGGATCAAGGAAATGAATGCTGCGCTGAGTGCCCCGCCGCTCCTGGCAGAGCTGGAGAATGGCCCCCATGTAGCGCTCCGGGGTGATAACGGTGGCAAGAATGAACGGCTCTTCAAATCGTTCGATACTGCCGGGAGGCGGCAATTCTGCGGGATTGTCGATCTCCAACACCTCGCCCTTGTTGGTCGTCACGCGATAGACGACGGTCGGCGCGGTCGTGATCAAGGTCAGGCCATATTCGCGCTCGAGACGCTCCTGGATGATCTCCATGTGCAACAGTCCCAGAAACCCGCAACGGAATCCGAACCCCAGCGCCAGGGAGGTTTCCGGCTCATAGATAAACGACGAATCGTTGAGCCGCAGCTTGATGAGCGCATCGCGCAGGTCTTCGTATTTTGCGGTATCGGTGGAATACAGGCCGCAAAAGACCAGCGGTTTCACTTCCTTGTACCCGGGGAACGGCTCCGACGTCGGCTGGACGGCATCGGTGATCGTGTCTCCGATCTTCACATCGGCGACTTCTTTCATGTT
>DATIGH010000225.1:0-3745 GCA_035454845.1 Nitrospira sp. | reverse complement strand
GCCAGGAGCCGCAACAACGATTCACGCGCCATCTCCGAATGAGGACCCGCCCCGGTGTTTCCAGTAAGGGCCAACAGATTGTACCCGTCGATAATCACATGCATGCCGGTGAAAAACCCTACGATGTCGCCAAACGTGCTGTCAACCTGACTCAAAGGCACGGTTCAAAACGCCGCTCCCCTTGACAACCCTCTGGACATCTGAGACATAGATATATCTTCTGCCATTCCTCCTGGAAACCCATGCCCCCTGCTCTCTGGCGCGTCATGACAGTGGTGGTGCTGCTGGGACTGTTTAGTCTCGATGGCGTGCGATGGCTCCCCCTGGTCGAAGCGGCCTCGAAGGACCAGCGACGGGACCAGTCGTCATCCTCCAAGCGGTCGCGGAACTCCAAGGTGAGTATTGCTCCGACGACTCTCCCGCCCGCGGTGATTCAGAATGTGAGAACAGCCTTTTCACCAGACCTATCGCGGTTGGTTCTCGATCTGAACCGCAAGACCAGAGTGAAGAAGCATCTGCCGTCCAAAGAAGACGGCCTCGTCGTCGAAATCCCTCATGCGGCGTTGAGCAAATCCGCGCAACTCAAGATTGCCCAAGGTGCACTTGATGGCCAGTTTGTCGTCAGACAGACGGCCGACGCCTCCGTCACAGTGTCGCTGCCCAACGGATCCTTCGAGACCTATGCCTTGTTTTCGCTGACCAATCCTCCGCGACTGGTGGTCGACGTGGTTCCCTCCGGGGCTACTCCACCATCCTTGGATGCGGCTGAGCCACCGGCGACATCGGTCGTTACGCCTCCGCAACCACTACCGCCGCCGGCCAAGACGTTTACCACAATTGTCATCGATCCTGGACATGGCGGGAGAGATCCCGGCGCTCATGGCCAACGCGGCACGGAGGAGAAGGATATCACGCTCAAAGTTGCCTTGAAGCTTCGGGATCTTCTGAGAAAGGAACCGGGAGTTCGTGTGCTGATGACACGTGATCGTGACGTGTTTGTCGAGCTTGAAGACCGCGCGCGGTTTGCCAACGGCAACGAAGCCGATTTGTTTGTGTCGATCCACGTGAACTCACATCCTCAACGATCCGTCCGGGGAATTGAGATTTACCATTTCGGAGAGGCCAAGGATCAGCGGGCACTCGAACTGGCGGCCCGAGAAAACGGTACCCCATTGGGCAGCACCGGCGTGGGATGGGAATATCTCGTGGCCGATCTGTTGACCACGAAGAAAATCGAAGCCTCGCTGGAGTTGGCCTGGAATACCAAAGAAGCCATGATCTCCCATCTCAACGGGCACTATCCGCTGGTCGATCATGGCGTGAAAACCGCCCCGTTTTATGTGCTCCGCTTCACCAGCATGCCGAGCATCCTGGCGGAGATCGCCTACATCTCGAATGCGACTGAGGAGAATCTTTTAAGGACCGGCACCTTTGTTACGCGCATCGCCGAATCTCTGCACGGGGGAGTGACCGCTTTTTTGGCCGCCTCCAAACAACCGGCGCGATAATGCGCCTCACCGCCCCGCTCGCCCTACGCTATGCCGACCGTGAAGCTGATCCTCGAGTACGACGGTTCCCGTTATGCCGGCTGGCAGCGCCAACCGGATCAGCCCACCGTCCAGGAAGCTATTGAAACGGCTCTGTTTCAACTGACCCAGGAAACCCTGTCCGTCATCGGCGCGGGACGCACAGATTCAGGCGTCCACGCGCTCGGTCAAGTGGCAAGTTTCCGGATCGAGCGGCAGTGGACGCCTCGTGAATGGATTCGAGGGTTGAACGCCAGGCTTCCCGATGATATCGCCGTGCGATCGGCTGCCATCGTGTCCGACGAGTTTCACGCCCGCTATGCCGCCCGTGGAAAGCTGTATGAGTACCGCATTTTGAACCGCGGCGAACGGCCTGCCATTAATCGTGCCTATCTGTGGCACGTCCACAAGCCCTTGGATCAGATTGCGATGGAACAAGCCGCGGCTCTTCTTGTTGGTTCGCATAACTTCACCTCGTTTGAAGGCACCTTGACGGACAACGAAGATCCTGTCTGCAATCTTCGTCAATTGTCGCTCAGCAGAGAGAACGACATTGTGAAAATTCATGCGTACGCCGACCGATTCCTGAAACATATGGTTCGCGCGATCGTTGGGACGCTTGTTGAGGTGGGCCATGCCAAACGGGCGCCCGACAGTCTCGGCGCGATCCTGGCCGCGAAGGATCGCACGGCCGCCGGCAGAACTGCGCCGCCCCACGGCCTGTTCCTCGTGCGTGTGGACTACGACGAAGAGGACCAGACGAAGAATGCGTGATTCGATGACGTGTGCCGTGAAGAAGAAGAGGAAGGAACGGAAAGGTCAGCGGGAGGAGGGTTCGTCGCGGTTTTCGAGCTTTTTGCGGAGTTCGATCAATTCCTGTTCGAGAGCCAGAAACCGGTCACTGATGGGATCCGGCAGGTTGATGTGATCCATCGTCGCATCGGGCAGCCGCTCACCTTGCGTTTTAATGACCCGTGCCGGCACGCCGATGACCGTCGAGTTGGCTGACACGCTCTTGAGCACCACAGAATTCGCCCCGATCTTGACATTATCGCCGATGGAAATCCCACCCAGGATCTTCGCGCCGGCGCCCACCACGACGTGATTGCCCAATGTCGGATGGCGCTTGCCGCGTTCTTTTCCGGTACCTCCGAGCGTGACGCCTTGAAAGAGCGTCACGTAGTCTCCGATTTCAGCCGTCTCACCAATGACGACCCCCATGCCGTGATCGATGAAAAATCCCATGCCGATGCGGGCCGAGGGATGGATTTCGATTCCCGTCAGCCAGCGAGCCAACTGAGAAATGGCACGTGGCAGGAAGGGAATGCCGTAGGATTTCAGCCAATGGGCGAGGCGATAGGCCATCAACGCGTGAAAACCCGCATAGGTCAAAATCACCTCCAGCGCGCTGGTCGCCGCCGGGTCGCGATCAAACACGGCTTTTAGATCTTGGCGGATAATGCTAAGCATGCAAGAAAAGTTTTAAAGTGTAAAAGTTAGCAAAGTTGCAAGTTACTTCCTAACCGAGAAGTCTGAAAGTGTGAAAGTGTAAAGTGTAAAAGTTGCTGACACAAGAGCTCTTAAGTGTGAAAGCCAAAAGTTGCAAGCACTGTCAAACCTTTGAACTTTTGAACTCGGTTTTGCTTGCCAGATAGCCAATGAATCCTGATAACGTCCTTGAGAGGTTCTCCGCCTTCACCTTTACTGCTTCGAACTCAGCCACATCAAGATACCCCAGCTCCAGCGCAACATACAATTGACTGCGCACCTCGCCTGAAGACCCTTTCGCCATCCGTAAAAACCTTGAAAACTCCTTTTGAGAACCTCGCTCGAATCCTTCTGCAATGTTGGACATGACGGAAACCGACGCCCTTCTGATTTGATCCCGTAACCCAAAATCTTTTGAGAATTTGCCATCGGCACTGAGTCGATAAATGACTGTCACCAAGTCCTTGGCCATTCCCCACGCCTTTATGTCCTCGAACCGCTCAATTTTTGGCAAGGTTCCTCCAAACTCCAGCACTTTTAAACTTTCACACTTCCTCGATTAAACACACAGCGTGAGCGATCATCCCCTCTTCCCTGCCCGCCGCATCAAGCCCCTCTCCACTCTTGACCTTCACGTTGACGCGATCAGGGTCGATTCCGGCTGTTTCGGCCATCTTCTTTTGCATGGCGGCAAGATGCGGCGCAAGGCGCGGCGCCTGGGCGACGATGAC
>DATIGH010000224.1:0-3783 GCA_035454845.1 Nitrospira sp. | reverse complement strand
TCCATCGTCAGAAACACATCGGACGTATTTTGAATGGATGGGAACAGCTCGCTGAAGTGATAGATCGTGATGCGGTCTTCGAAGAACGGCCAATTCCATTTGACGGAAATACGTGCGCGGACACTCGACTTGTCTCCTGTGGTGTTGAAATCTTCGTTGAAATACGCGAGACCGGCTTCCGTGTAGAGTGTCATGTCCTTGGCGATCCCTGAATAGTCATCCCGGTCGATCCACTGATAGCCGGGACCGCTGGCGAGCGCTGTTCGTAATTTGAGGTCTTGGAATCGATCGTTTTCAAAGTAGGCGGAGGTGAACCAGAAAAATCGCTTGGTGATAAAGAAGTCCAGTTTGATCGTGCCGCGGGCATTCCGAGTGATGAGCGCGCCCGCATCGTCGCCGTACACGTAGCGAACGTTCATGGTGAGCCGCAGGAGCTCGCTTCGCGCAACCAATTCGCCGAGCAGGCTGGCGTTCCGCAATTGGCTGTTGCCCGTCGTTTGCGAATAGCCGCCGGTGAGGTTCCCGATGTAAATGACCGATGGCTGTATCAAGGGGTTGACCGATGTCACGTCGCTCATCGGCACTTCCATCGTGCCACTGAGCGGCTCTGCCTGTATGACCAGGACTCCATCGGGACCAGGCGTTGCGGTGCCGTTGAGGATCGTGCCCTCTTTTAAATGAAAGGGGATCGGATGGGTCACCGTCAGCTTTGTGACATCCTCCCATTTGAGTTTGATCATGTTGTCAGGGTTCGAAGGATTTTTCAGAAAGAGGACCCCTCCGGCCATTTCGAGCACTTCTCCATAGATGACGCTGCCGTCCTTCAGCGTCACGACGTCGATAGGGGCTGCAGCGGCAGGCTCCTCCGCCGCTGACGGCGTGGTGAGCGCCGTCATGAGCGCAAAGAACAGCACTAGGATCCAGCCATGGGTCCCCATCGACTTCCCTCCCTCTGATGAACAGGCTCTCAATCGCCCGGAACCTTGAGAGCCAGGCCCGCAAAAATAGCCTAGTTGTATAGCGGAATGACGGCGGCTTGGCAACCGCGAACGTCGGTCACGACGCATTTCGTATTTCGGGGCCTGTCGTGGAGGCTCGAACATGCACTGCGTTGTGACGCATGCGGATTACGGCGCGACATTGGAGAGGCACGTTAGCGGCCGAATAATCCTTTCAACAGGTTTTCGCCCTCTTGCTTGAGATCCGACGGCTTTGTCGTGCCCTGAAGGAGTCCTTCAATCGTGGCCTTGGTTTTCTCTTGCACCTGTTCTTGAAGCTTACCGGTAAAGGCCTTGGTATCCAGTCCATACGAAGGATTCTGCAACGTGCCCGTGATCACGAGTGGCAATCGAAGCCGTCCCTCTTTCAACGCCACTTTGGCCACTGGAGACGAACCGGCCATCTTTTGGCTTATTGCTTGAGAGAGATTGAGAGTCAGGGCGAACTTCAACGTTTGGTCGAAGCCAACCGTTCCATTGCCCGTCGCGTGAAAATCATGACTGTCCGCAAACAGCTTCTGAATAACGACGGTGCCCTGCTTGATCATGAAATCGGTTTCCAGCGTCGAAAACGCGGTGGCGTTGGCTTGATCGAGCGACACCCCCGCCACCTTCAGCAACGCGATGGCTTCTCCTGAGAGATTCACTCCTTCGATTTTGCCGTCCTTGATTTCGACATGTCCCGGTCCCTCCAACGCCTTCGTCAAATCCGGCGTGGAGAAGCCGCGTCCTGCGACGGCGATGTCCGCCGAGGCGGTCCCGCCCATCGAGATCTTGCTTTCAGGACTAAGAGCTTCAAGAACCGGCTTGAGCAGTATCCCTCGGATCAAGACCTGACCGTTGAATGGCGGTGCAGGAGATCCCAGCGAGATCCCTCCGTGGGCTTTGGCGTCACCATTGAACAGTTGAAAAGACAGATTGGAAAGGCGAGCATCCTGTCCTTTCAGATCCGCATTGACCCCGAGATTCTTCAACTCGACCGGCTTCTTCAACCCTACGTCGACCGGGAGGTCTGCCGTATTGATCGAAGGCGACATCATGACCATTTTGGCGTGGCCGCCCAGCAGTGTGCCTTTGACATCCAGGACGGAGCCACCCAGGTGAACTTGAAGGCCGAGATGAGAGACGTCCGCTAGTTCCAGCGCGGACACTCCCTGCTTTAAAGGGTAAGGCGCGCGTGCGACCAGGCGCAGGTCTCTAATCTCTACCGGTTTGGTCAATGGCAACGCGATAGGGAGAGTAGCCGAACTGATCGACGGGGCGGAAACGCTGATATCCAAATTTCCTCCCAGCAGTGCACCTTTGACCCCAATGGGCATGTTCCCTATTCCCACTATGAAGTCGTAGTCTTGGATCTCCAGGGTTTGGACCAACGGTCCGAAGCGGCCATCGAGCGTGACGGGAAGATTATACGGGTGCACCGTTGCGGCAACATGCACGGTCGGCATCTCGCCGAGCTGAACGGAGGTGAGCAGGAAGTCGAGATCTTGGACTTGATACTCCGCGTTGGACGCCGCCGAAAGGTCGCGGTAGATCAAGGTCCCTCCGTCGATCGACAGGCGTTCGACAGCCAGGAGGGCAAGCGCTTGGAGGGGATCACGCTGTTGCGGCTCCGGCCTCCCCGGCGCGGTCGGAGCAGCCGTCGGTGGCCCGAGCGTAGAAAGGTTTGTAAGGCCATCTTTGTTTTTGATGACGGTGATCAACGGATTGCGCAGGCTGATCTCTTCAATCTCGACCCGTTGGCTCAGCAGGGGCCATAGCTTCACACCGACGTCGAGAGAGCTCAAGGATGCGAAAGGACCAGTACTGAACGCTGGATCGTCCATGACCGTGAATCCGACGATTCGCGCCCCGATGCGAGGCCAGATTGTCAGCCGAATGCCCTGCAGCTCGATTTTACGGTTGAGAGCATCTTCGATGAGTGGCTTGTATCGGTCTTGATAGGAAGCGAGATCGACGAGAAAAGGAAGCGAGAGGAGACCGATGAGGAGCAGTGCAAAGACGATGAACAGGCCGATCACGATTTTCATAGCCGTTTCCACGCGCAGTATAAGAAAGCTCGTGCGACCGGTCAACGCGCCTTGCCGCTCGTGGGAGCGCATGCTAGAATTCGTTTTTCGACGCTCGCGGAGAGGTGCGAGAGTGGACGAATCGACATGCTTGGAAAGCATGCGTCTCGGCAACGGGACCGTGGGTTCGAATCCCACCCTCTCCGCCATACAGAGCTTGCTCGACCCGGAGCCTTATAATTGTGGCGACGGGATAAACGCCTTGAGTGCTCGCTTTTGAGAGGGTGGGATTCGAACAGGGGTTGTGAAGGGGATATGTCCCCTTCATGGGGAGCGTACGAGGGGGCTGGCCCCCTCAGTAGGAGCGCGAGCAGTCGGGCGAGCGCGACGTCGAATACCCACCCTCTCCGCCACCCCAAGCTTGCTCGTGCCGGGCGCCATGAGAATGTTCTTGGCGGCCGGATAGAACACCTTATGTGACGATCTAGACGTTGACAAGCTTGCTCGACCCGGAGCCTTATAATTGTGGCGACGGGATAAACGCCTTTCAGTACAGTGATGAGTGATCAGTGACGAGTCATACAACCTCCGACCAGGGCGATCTGAAACGATCACTGGTCACTAGTCACCGGCTACCAGTTCGACTAGGGGCCGGGCCCTGTGCAACAGAACCCTGTGAACCCCGCCAGGTCCGGAAGGAAGCAACGGTAAGCAGAAAGTTTTGGGTGCCGCAGGATCACCTGGCCCCGCTCTGGAGACGTAAGGCGTGAAACGTG
>DATIGH010000223.1:0-5829 GCA_035454845.1 Nitrospira sp. | reverse complement strand
GTCTGACGGCCGGTTCGTCGCGATTGATCAGGAGAGGCAGGTGATCGACCCGGCCCTGTTGCAAGAGCACAGGTTGGTGACCATCGTGGGTGAAGTGGTCGGAATGGATACCGTGAAGATCGATGGGATCAGCAAAACGGTGCCTCAGTTGCGCGTGAAGCAGGTGACGCTGTGGGAATGGAAACCGGGGTATCCCGATTATGGGCATTACGCGCCGTATGCATGGGGGTCGAACGGCTACTACGCGTACCCACAGAGAAAATGAAGGGGGACAGGACCAGTTTGGCGTGTGACATGGCAAAGAAGATCACAGAAAGGAAGACACACATGATGACGAGCAAACTATGCACGATAGCGGTAGCTGCGCTGGCATTGGCGACCACGGCTTGCGCCAGACAGGAAGTGATTCCAGAGAAACTGGAGGGAAAAGTCGATCGTGATCTCCGTTTCGTCGAGGTGAAGCAGAACCCCGAGGCACACCGCGGTAAGCTAGTCCTCGCGGGTGGCAAAGTGCTGTCCGCCAAACAACAGGAGGAGGGTATTCGGATTGAAGTGTTGCAGATGCCGCTTTCAGGCGACCTCGTCCCCGAGGACCGCAGTTCTAATGGGCGGTTTATCGCCATGGACACCGAAGGGCATGTGGCTGACCCGGCCGTTCTCGATGAGCACGAGAGGGTCACCGTCGTGGGCGAGGTGGTCGGAACTGCCACTGTGAAGATCGACCAAGTGAAGCAAGAGGTGCCCAAGCTTCGCATCAAGCATGTGACGGTCTGGGATCGTGATCATATCCGGCCGTACTATGGCTACCGTTCTCCGTATGCGTGGGGCTACGGTGGCTACTATGGGTATCCCTATTACTGGTAACGCTAGCTGTACTTCAGCATAAGGCCCAGACACCAGCATCGGCAGCGACAGGTCCTTCGCCCACTTGGTCTTCTAGGTGCGGAGGACCACCGTCGCCAGCATGCAGGCCAGAAGTCCCAAGGCGATGACAGGGTTCATGGCAGACGGCAGCTTTTACACTCCGGCTGTCCACACGCCGGCGCCGTAGGTATTCGTGAAGGTTTCTTTAAGGAAGCCGGTGCTTGCAGTGTCAAGGACGCACTTCAAGCACCAAATTAAAAGGTGTGGCGGTCGCGCGGCGGAATCGGGTGAATCCGGCTTCCTTCATGAGGTCGCGCAGCCGCGCCTCGCCGGCTTGCGCGCCCAAGGCCAGTCCCACCTCTTGTGATAGCGAGGCCGGCGTGCAGACCGAGGTCGAAAACCCGTAGTACACCCGGCCTAGGGGAGTGAGGTTGTCTTCGAGACAGTTTCCGGCAAACGGCTCGACGAGCATGACGGTTCCGTCGCCCTTGAGAGCCTGCCGCACGTGCCTGGCGGCACCGACCGGATCGCCCATATCATGCAAGCAGTCAAAGAATGTCACGAAATCATAGTCGCCGCCGGGGAAATCCTTGGCTCCGGCCGGCTCGAAGGTGATGGCGTTAAGGCCAGTTTCTGCCGCAATTCGACGGGCGTGTTCGATCGAGGGACCGTGGTAGTCGAAACCAAAGAACTTCGAGTTGGGAAAGGCCGACGCCATGACGCGTGTCGAGGCGCCATAGCCGCACCCGACGTCGGCGACTTTGGCCCCTCGGCGGAGTTTGTCTTCCACGCCGTCCAACGCCGGAATCCACGAGGACACCAAATGCGCATTATAGCCGGGACGGAAAAACCGCTCGGTCCCGGAAAACAAGCGGGGATCGTGTTCGTGCCACCCCACGCCCTCTCCACTGCGAAACGCGGCCGTCAGCTTGGGCTCACTCGCAAACACCGCGGCCAGACTCTCAAACCCGCCGGGGAGAAAGGCCGGACTTTCTTCATTGGCGAGACAGAAGGCCTGTTCTTCGCTCAGCGTAAACGTGCCTTGACCGGCGTCATAGGTGACGTAGCCACCGGCGGCTTGATTAGCAAGCCACTCCCGCACGTAGCGTTCGGCCGTGCCGGTCTTTTGGGCCAGCTGCTTTGGCGTCAGCGGCCCGGCGTCTGCCATCGCTTTGTACAGCCCCAGCTTGTCTCCGATGTGCAACAGCAGCGCTGAAATGGCGGCACCCAGATCGTTCACCGCAATGCCAAGAAATCGCTCGAGTTTCTGTTGATCGATCGCCATCGGTGCCTCCTTCTATTCGAAAGTTCGAGACACGTGCTAGTAGGCTTGCTTGTCCAAGGTGGGGACGATCTGACTCTGCTCATCTTCAGTGAGGTGGTAACGGTTATAGACTTTCTCCACCATCTGATTCGCATAGAGCCGCCCAGTGGGAGCCGTCACGGAAAACGAGACGTCGCTGGTTCCCTTGGAGGGCACGGTCACGGACTGTGTGATCTCATCCCGGACATAGGGGTGCCAGATCTTGATCCGGTAGGTGCCCGGCGGGACGCCGGTGAGCTCAAACCGACCACTCTCATCGGTGACGGTGTAATAGGGATGGTCCTGTACGAGCGCCCAGCTTTCCATGTACGCATGAAAGCCGCACTGCATGGTAAAGACTCGCCGTCCTTTCGTCATGTGAATCGGCAGGGTGACCGGGGTGCCTTCATAGTGCTTATGAAAATGTGCGCTCAGTCCCGCTTCATGTGGATATCGTTGGCTGATGGGCAAAGGGACATTGAAGAGGACACGCGGGCCCAAGTGCGAGGTCTCATACGCCTGGATGTCATGCAGGGCGGGGTCCGTGTTGACCACGGTAATGTCGTGGCCGTCGCGAACGAGGTTCACGAAGGGTAGGAACCGGCAATCGCGGGCCTCAATGCGAGGCGGCGCATCGAGGAAGGGCTTCCCCCGCTCGATGGTTTCGAGGTAGACGACGACTCCGCGAAACACTCCGCCAGGGCCGGTCTGAAACGGCTGCAAGAGACGCCATCCTTGTCCATCGGAAATCCGTCCGCAGTAGATCGGATCGGGCAGCGTGGTCAGGTTATAGCCCTTTGGCTTGGGCACCGGCCCGACTAGCGTCACCGTGCCGGTGATCGTTCCAGCATCCTCGAGCGCAACAGCCTCGTATCCACTGGCGACTTGTCCGCTGAAGACCGTGGATATCCCAAATATGATGATGATGAGACATGGGCGCATGTTCGAGTGTTTCTCCTCTATGTTGGTGAAGGCCCTCTCTGAGCCTCGGTTTATCGTCCCAAGGCTGAGGCAATTGGCAGTCTGATTGTAAACAGCGTTCCCTTGTTCACTTCGCTCGTTACCGCAATCTCGCCGCCATGGCCAGTGACGATTTCCTTGACGATGGCCAAGCCGAGTCCCACGCCTCCAGACTCCCGCGAGCGCGCTTGGTCGGCGCGATAGAACCGATCGAAGATGTGAGGCAGATGCTCGGGCGCGATCCCTTCCCCGGTGTCTGCAAGGGAGACGTTTACATGGAGGGGCGTGGCGCTCACTGTTCCCGTCACTGTGCCGCCAGGGTGCGTATGGCGGAGCGCGTTGTCGATTAAGTTGATGAATATGCGCTGAAGCTGCTCCGGATTCCCCAGAACGTCCGGCACAGGCCCCGCTTCCATGCGGAGGCCGATATGGCGGTCGTCCGCCAGTACACGGAGCTCATCAATCACTTCGCGGAGCAGCTTGGGAATCTGCACCGGCTGTTTGGGTGGCCGAAAATCGTCGGCGGTGAGCTTGGCCAGCGTGATCAGCGATCGGCACAGGTGAATGAGCCAATCCACCGAGGCTAGATTGCCGATCAGCGTTTCGCGGTATTCCTGTGCGCTGCGGTTGCGCGCGAACGCCACCTCCAGGTTGCCTTTGAGGGCAGTGAGCGGCGTATGGAGCTCGTGGGCGGCGTCCGTCACGAAGCGCCGCTGTCCTTCAAACGCGCGTTGGAGGCGGTCCATCATCGAATTGAACACCTCGGCCAGCCGCTGAAATTCGACGCACCAGGGATCCAGTTTCAAGCGCGGGGTCAATGATGAGGTTTCTGCGATATTCTGTGCCGTCGTACTCAATGCCTCGATCGGCATGAGCGATCGCCGAGCCAGCCAGCGACTCCCGACCCATGCTAACCCGAGCATCACAATGGACCCAACAGCGAGTAGAATCTGAAGACCACTCAAGGCGCTCTGCATCAGTCGCATGGCCGTTTCCGCTTGCAACACGTATCGCACTTCGCCCTGGTACTCGATGGGCGTCCAGACCCGGCGCACCGGAGAGCCGTTTCCGGCGTCGATGGTTTCGAACGTCCGGTGGCCTTTCAGAACCTCGTGCGGTACCGGCGCCTCGCTCAAGACAGGCGGCAAAATGGGAGGGCTTTTCCAGAGCACGATCCCGTCTGGCGACAGCACGCGAATTGACGCAATCCGATCTGTTGATACCTTTTCTTCCGGGAGCACGCGGAGAGCCGCGCCGCCCTGCTGTTCCAGCGAGGCGAGCAGGAGCCCGGCGTTGTCCCCGATCATGTCGGCCCAGCTTTCGGCGATCGCCTCCAGTCGTGAGTCGACGTACGAATTCAGCACTCGTTGGAAGCCGAGATACAATCCGACATCCAAGAGCAGCAGCAGGACCAGAATAAGGCCCAAGGCCCCATACTGGATACGAGCTTTGAACGAGGTCATGACGGCTCTTCGATGATGTACCCGACGCCCCGGACGGTCTTAATCAATGGGGTGGAGAAGGGCCGGTCGATCTTGCTGCGGAGCGCGCGAATCTGAACGTCCACGATGTTCGTCATCGTGTCGTACTGGTAATCCCAGACATGCTCAATGAGCGCGGTACGGGTCAGCACACGTCCGACGTTTCGCATCAAATATTCTAAGACGGCATATTCTTTGTTGGTGACTGGAATCTCCGTGCCGCCACGCCATACGCGGTGCGCGACCGGATCGAGCTCCAAATCGGCAACGCGAAGGCGTCCGATCGGCGCAGCCCCGCGGCGCAGCAATGCTCGAATACGGGCCAGCAGTTCCGGAAAAGGAAAAGGCTTGGTGAGGTAATCGTCCGCTCCGGAGTCCAAGCCCAGCACTTTGTCTTCCGTGGAGTCACGGACGGTGAGCAGTAGGACCGGCATGCCCTTGCCGGATTGCCGGATGGACCGGCAGACGTTGAGTCCGTTCCGCTTGGGCAGCATGACGTCGAGAATGATGAGGTCGTACGCCACGTGCTGCGTGAGTTTCAACGCTTCCTCCCCGTCGTTGGCCACATCGACGGTGTAGCGTTCTTCACGGAGTCCTTTTTCCAGGAAGCCGGCAACGCTGACGTCGTCTTCTGCCACGAGGAGGCGCATGAGTTACCCCATCAATACAGTTCCCCACAGTATCGCGCCTCGATGAATCTAATGCAAATTTGGCATGAAGGATTTTTCATGTAGGCGGCCAAAAGGACCAGCGGCCGCAGGTGGCTTCGCGTGTCCTCTTCCGTGTTTTCACATCCCTTTCATGTGGACTTCAGACTTCTTTCACGGTGGTCATGCACGATCAAAGGATGCGCAGCGCGATTTCAGTCTGGATCATCATGTCCGAACTGGGATTGTTTCTCGGCGCAGCCTTGGGCGGAACGCTTCATCAGGTCATTCGTCACGCATGATTCGATCCTGAAGGCCAGTATTTCTTTCAAGGGGGCACGCCATGACGCGATTGATGCTGTTGTCTCTGTTGATCGGTTGGTCTGCGGCGGCTTCGTGCCTCGCCGCCGACCGCACGGCGATCGGCGGTGAACCGGACCAGCCATCCATGTCTCCGCAGGTCGGCAGTAACGGCCATACGCCGGCTGCTCGCTACGCCCTGAGTGAGTACCGCATCGGGCCCGAAGACGTGCTCAACATCTCGGTCTGGAACAATACGGCGATCAGCCGCACC
>DATIGH010000222.1:0-8565 GCA_035454845.1 Nitrospira sp. | reverse complement strand
GGAGATTTCTTTGAGACGGTAAGGTACGTCTGGCTGGGTTCTGAGATAAAACTCCATGTCAGTATAGACCGGGAAGCTGTAGAAGCATTTCTTGCAGACGCCCCGCCACTCACCATCCGACTGCATGAACCGCTGATCGATGCCAAAGCTAGATTGCTTGCAGATCGCGCATTTCGCGTCACTCATCCTGCGCTCGACCTCTTGTACTGTCAGTGCGGGCATAAGAAGTTCTCTATTCGTAGGAGTATAACGTTCGGCAAAACTTGACTGCAACCGAGTCACCAAGCTTTATACTTGACCTCTAGCCAATACTTTCTAATACTAATTCCATGTATCAGATTACGGATACGCTCTTCGTGGGGAATATTTACGAGGCCGAGAAGCCGCCGGCCCATATCGGTGCCGTGCTTCTCGTTGCCGAAGAATTTACCCCCACCCCGCCTTCCGGTGTGATCTACGGGAGAATCCCTTTCAAGGAGTTCGGCGAGGCGAAGGCGGCTTCATTGCAGCAAGCCATCGAATGGATCGCACGCCACCATCCGGACAACCGTGTTCTGGTCTGCTGCCGGGCGGGGATGGGCCGTTCGGTGTCGGTCGTCATGGCGTACCTGTGTTGTGTCCACAGTATGGCCTATCCCGACGTGCTTCAGTTGATCATGAATCGCCGGCCTGCAGCCTGCCCATTGCCGAATATCCAGGCGACCATCCAGCAAGTCCTTCAAATTCGCCAAGCGAAGGGCGCTTAAAATGCCCAAAGCAATCCATGCCTGAACTCCCCGAAGCCGAAGTAGTTGCCAGACAGATCCGAGCGCGATTGCTCGGAGCGACCTTGACGGATACCTGGATCGGTCGACCCGATATCGTCCGTGAAGGTTTTCGCGAACGAGGCTGGTATTCAGGCTCAATCCTCAGATCGGCCGAGCGATTTGGGAAGAGCGTGGCCTTGCGCTTCGAGCGTCAGGGTGAGATCCGCTTTGTCGTGGCAGAGCTCGGCATGACCGGGCTGCTGTTGTTTCCGTCCGCCCACCCAAGACTCCCTCAGCACATTCATGTACGCATGACATTTTCGGGGGCGCCCGAATCCGAACTGCGATATTGGAATCCAAGACGATTTGGAAGGCTGTCCTTGCTCGATCAACAGGGACTTGAAGACTATCTCTCCCGCCGATTCGGATGCGATCCCTTGAGTGTGACCTGGGAGGAATTTCTCCGGATCGTGAAGGGACGCTCTGGCCGACTCAAGCCTCTCCTCATGCACCAGCAGGTCATTGCAGGCATCGGAAACATCTACGCTAATGAAATTCTATTTCGAGCCAGGCTTCATCCCAATGCCAGAGCGAGCCGTCTGTCTGTTCCTACGATCAAGGACCTGTTTCGAGTGACTCGGGAGGTGCTTGAGGAAGCCATTGCCTGTGGCGGCTCAAGTGTACGAGATTTCTTCGCACCCGACGGAAGCGAGGGTCATTTCAAGGGTCGTCATCTCGTGTACCGAAAGGAAGGAACTCCCTGCCCGAACCATTGCGGCCACTCCATTAAGCGCCTTCAGAGCGAACGCAGCTCATTTTTTTGCCCCTTCTGCCAATCACAAAAGCGCAGTCGCTCCTAGCGACCCACGAAGCAAGGGGATTCCCTAGGCAAGGCCGCGGAAATACACTGAGTTAGGCCGGTGGCTTCGGCTTGGGCGTCTTCTAGGCCTTTTGATCCCTAAGCGCTTAGTTCCTCTGGTGTATTGAGTCATCTCAGCGGTTTCGCTACAATCCGGCTCCCTTACAGCGATTCTCAATACCCCAAGGAGCGATGCCATGGCCAAGGTGCTGGAAGGTCCCGGAATGGGACTGATGAAGAAGTGGGGCATCCACGTTCCCAACTATGTCGTGGTCACCTCAGCAGACGAACTTGCCAAGCTCGGCCAGGTCAATGACTGGATGAAACAATCGAAATTAGTTGCCAAAGCCCATGAGGCGCTTGGCTCTCGCTTCAAGCTGGGCCTCGTGAAGGTTGGCCTCGATGTGAATGCCGCCGTTGCCGCCACCAAAGAGATGATCGGTCGCCAGGTCGGCAGCATCACTGTCTCACAAGTCATCGTGTCGGAAATGGTCCCGCACAAGGAAGAGTACTACTGTGCCGTGAAATCGACCCGAGAGGGGAGCGAAATTCTTGTCGCCAATTGCGGCGGCATCGAAGTCGAATCCAATTGGGATCGCGTGAAACGTCTGTGCCTCGAGGTGGGCGAAAAACCCGCACCGGACGCCTTGGAAAGGCTTGCCAAGGATGCCGGTTTTTCAGGTCCACTCGTCAAGAAAATGGGCGATTTTGCCGGCAAGATGTTCACCTGCTTCGACAACGAAGATGCGCAATACCTGGAAGTCAATCCTACGGTCATCAGGGAAAGCGACGGCGAGCTGGTCGCCCTCGACGCGGTCACGCTGCTCGATGGTGATGCCAAGTTCCGCCATCCGGATTGGAATTTCCAGTTTGCAGCCGAATTTGGACGAGCGTACAGCAAAGACGAAATGGACGTCATGGCTGTCGACAGTAAGATCAAGGGATCGGTAAAATTTATTGAGATTCCCGGAGGCGACACAGCGATGCTTCCTGCGGGAGGCGGCGCCAGCGTCTATTATTCGGACGCGGTGGTGGCGCGCGGCGGAAAGCTGGCGAATTATGCCGAATACTCCGGCGATCCCCCCGACTGGGCTGTTGAAGTGCTGACAGAAAAGGTCTGCTCGCTGCCCGGCATCAAGAACATCATCGTCGGTGGAGCCATCGCCAATTTTACCGACGTGAAGAAGACCTTCGGCGGTATCATCAACGGCTTCCGGAAGGCCAAGGCGGACGGCAAGCTCAAGAACGTGCGCATCTGGGTGCGTCGGGGCGGGCCACGCGAGAAGGAAGGCCTCGATGCCATGCGCGCGCTCAAAGATGAAGGGTTCGACATAAACGTTTTCGATCGCAACACCCCGCTGACGGACATCGTCGACAAGGCGCTTCAGAAATAGTGAACAGTGATCAGTGATGTGTGATCGGCTGGGACCGCCGCTCATCACCCATCACACGTCACTCATCTCGGTGAAGAAGAGGAGAGTTCAATGAGTATTCTGGCCAACAAGGACACCCGCGTCGTCATTCAGGGCGGCCAGGCCGGTGTGAACGCCGCGCGGCGGATGGCGGAATTCTGCTACCTGGTCAAACGGCCGCTCAACGTCGAGGCGTTCGTCTATCCGCCAGATGCCGGTAAGACCAACGAAATTCCCTACGGGAGCGGACTCATCGCCATTCCCGTCTACAAGAGCATCGCCGAAGCTACAAAAAATCATTCCGCGATCAACACGAGCCTGGTCTACATCGGTGCCGATCGTGCGATGAAGGGGGGCATGGAAGCGCTCGACGATCCGCACATCAAGGTCGTGTCCATGATCACGGAAGGCGTGCCCGAGAAGGATGCGAAGCTCCTTGGGGCTCACGCGCGGAAACTCGGCAAGGTGTTCAACGGCCCCTCTTCCATCGGCATCATTTCCGCCGGCGCCTGTCGGCTCGGCGTCATCGGCGGTGCCTTCGACAATCTCGTCCTCTCCAAGCTCTATCGTGAAGGTTCGTTTGGCGTCATCACCAAATCAGGCGGTCTTTCGAACGAGATCATCTGGATCTGCTCCCAGTTTGCCGACGGCATTACCACTGCGATTGGCATTGGCGGCGACGCCTACCCCGGTACTGACTATGTAAGCTATCTGGACATGTTTGAGAACGATCCGCAGACCAAGGCGGTCGTGATCGTCGGCGAAATGGGCGGGGACCTCGAGGAACGGGCGGCCGAATGGTATGGCGCCAAAAAGCGCCGGATCAAGTTGATTGGCGTTGTGTCCGGCTTCTGCCAGGAAAGCCTGCCAAAGGGCATGAAGTTCGGCCATGCCGGCGCCAAGGAAGGCATGAAAGGCGAGGGCTCGGCACGCTCCAAATCGGATGCGCTCAAAAAGGCGGGAGCCATCGTGCCACCGACCTTCGGTGCGCTCGGACCGGCAATCAAGGAGACCTATCAGGAGTGGCTGAAGTCCGGCCTGGTCAAGGAGCCGGTCGAGCCCGCGGTGCTTCCGAAATTGCCCAAATCCGTCGAAGAGGCGATGAAAGCGGATGAAGTCATGGTCGCGCCGCTCATCCGTACGACCATCAGCGACGACCGCGGCGACGAACCCTGTTATGACGGGTATCCCGCCTCAGAACTGATCAACAAAGGATATGAGATTCCGCACGTCATTGGTTTGCTCTGGGATAAGAGGCTGATCTCGAGACAAGAAGCGGAGATCATCAAGCGTATCATGATGTTGTCGGCTGATCACGGCCCCTGTGTGAGTGGGGCGTATGCCACCATTCTTGCCGCCTGCGCCGGAATCGGTTTGTCGCAGTCGGTCGCCGCCGGCCTCATCATGATCGGGCCGCGATTCGGCGGCGCTGTCACGGACGCCGGCCGATGGTTCAAGTATGCCGTCGACAACAAGATGACGGTCGACGAGTTCTTGACCTACATGAAGAAGAACGTCGGTCCCGTCCCCGGCATCGGCCACCGGGTCAAGAGCCTCCGCAACCCGGATAAGCGCGTCAAAGAGCTGGTTGGCTACGTGAAGAGCCTTAACTTGAAGACCCCCTGCCTGGATTTTGCGTTACAGGTAGAGCAAGTGACGGCGGCAAAGAAGGACAACCTGATTTTGAACGTCGACGGCACAATGGCGGCCGTCTTGGTCGACCTGGGGTTCCCCGTGGATAGTTTGAACGGCTTCTTTATTCTGTCACGGACGATCGGACTCATCGGCCATTGGGTGGATCAGAAGCGCCAGGACAGCCGGCTGATCCGGCTGTTCGATTATCTGGTTAACTATGCGGCGCCGAAACGAAGAGAAGTGCCGCCGCTAAAATAGCGTAAAGTGTGAAGCGTGATGCGTGAAGCGCAGGAAGTCTGCGAGATACGCTTCACGAGTGACGAACGACGCCTTATATAAATGACGGAGTAAATTATGTCGATGGATCTCGCAAAAAAGCTATACGCTAAAATGCCGGACGCCTGCGCCAAGGCTCGAGCCAAGTTCGGCCGTGCGCTGACACTGGCCGAGAAAATTCTGGTGTCTCACGCCGATAACTTCGAGACGCAAACCTGGGGGCGCGGCAAGGCCATGCTCGCTCTACGGCCCGACCGCGTGGCTATGCAGGATGCCACGGCACAAATGGCGATGCTGCAGTTCATGCAGGCGGGCAAGAAAAAGGTCGCCGTCCCCAGCACGATCCACTGTGATCACTTGATCCGTGCCGAAATGGGATCGGAGAAGGACCTCCTTCGGGCGATGGACGAAAACAAGGAAGTGTACAACTTCCTCGCGTCCGCAGCCAAAAAGTACGGAATCGGCTTCTGGAAGCCAGGCGCAGGCATTATCCATCAAGTCGTCCTCGAAAATTACGCGTTCCCGGGCTGCTTGATCATCGGCACCGACTCGCATACGCCCAACGGCGGTGGCCTCGGCGGCTTGGCGATCGGCGTCGGCGGGGCCGATGCCGGAGAGGTCATGGCCGGCCTGCCCTGGGAAGTGCTTGATCCGAAATTGATCGGCGTGCGACTGACAGGAAAACTGAGCGGCTGGGCCTCGCCCAAAGACGTGATCCTGTATCTGTGCGGGTTGCTGACCGTGAAGGGCGGCACGAACAAGATCGTCGAGTACTTTGGCCCCGGAGCGGAGACGATCAGCGCCACAGGCAAGGGCACCATCTGTAACATGGGGGCGGAACTCGGAGCGACCACCTCCGTGTTTCCCTTCGATCAGAAGATGGTCGCCTACATGAACATCACAGACCGCTCGGATTTGGCCAATCTGGCGCTTGCCAATAAGGCGCTTCTCGTCGCCGACCCTGAAGTCTACCAATCGCCGGAGAAGCATTACGATCAGATCGTGGAAGTGGATCTCTCAAAGCTCGAGCCGCACGTCGTGGGGCCGCATACGCCGGATTTGGCGCGGCCGATTTCGAAGCTTGCGGCCGAGGCTCAGGAGAAGGGTTATCCGGTCGAGTTGAAGGCGGCCTTGATCGGCAGCTGCACCAATTCATCGTACGAAGACATCAGCCGGTCCGCCCACATTGCACAGCAGGGATTGAAGGCGGGGCTCAAAGCCAAGACGTCGTTTCTGGTGTCGCCCGGCTCCGAGCGCATATTCCATACGATGAAGCGCGATGGCTTTTTGGACACGTTTGAGCAGCTCGGCGGCACGGTCCTCTCGAACTCTTGCGGTCCCTGCATCGGCCAGTGGAAACGAGCCGACGGGATCAAGGGGAAGGCGGATTCGATCGTCAGCTCCTTCAACCGCAATTTCCCCGGACGCAATGACGGCATTAGCGAGACGCTATCATTTCTAGCGAGCCCCGAAGTCGTGACCGCCTATGCCCTCTCGGGCGATCTCCGGTTCGACCCGGTGAACCAGAAGCTCAAAGGTGCGGACGGCAAGGAATTCAAGCTGGAGCCGCCGGTGGGGGAGGAGTTGCCGGCAAAGGGCTTTGCCAAGGGTGAGGAGGGTTATGTCCCGCCTGCCGAGAACGGCGACTCGTTGAGCGTGGATATCCCGCCGACCAGCGAGCGGTTACAGCTGTTGCAGCCGTTCCCGCGTTGGGACGGAAAAGATTTCGACAAGCTGCCGCTGCTCATCAAGACCAAGGGCAAGACGACGACCGATCACATCTCGCCGGCCGGTCCCTGGCTGAAGTTCCGCGGGCATTTGGACAAAATCAGCGACAATATGTTCCTCGGGGCCAACAGTGCGTTCGCCTCCGAGCCCGGGAAGGGTACCAACGTGTTGACCGGTGAATCGAACCTGACGATCGCGCAGATCGCCCGCGCCTACAAGGCAAAAGGCATCGGGTCGATCGTGGTGGGCGACGAGAACTACGGAGAAGGCAGCAGCCGGGAGCATGCCGCGATGTCGCCGCGCTTCTTGAACGTCCGCGCGGTCATCACCAAAAGTTTCGCGCGCATCCATGAAACCAATCTCAAGAAGCAGGGCATTCTGCCGTTGACGTTCGCCGACCCCAAAGACTACGACAAGATTGACATGAATGACCGTTTGAGCGTCGTGGATCTGGCGAACCTGGCACCCGGGAAGCCGGTCACGGTTGTTGTTCACAAGCCGAGCGGTGATGTGAAGATTCAAGCCAATCACAGCATGACCGCACAGCAAATCACCTGGTTCAAGGCCGGTTCGGCGTTGAACGCGCTGAACTAAACCAGCGACAAGAAGAGGGATATATCATGGCAAAAGCAGACAAGATCATCTATACGAAGACCGACGAAGCGCCGATGCTGGCGACCTATTCCTTTCTCCCGATCATTAATGCCTTCTCGAAGGCCGCGGGCGTCACGGTGGAATTGCGCGACATTTCGCTCGCAGGCCGCGTGCTCGCTGTGTTTCCGGAATACCTGACGCCGGAACAGAAGCAGCCTGATGCCTTGGCCGAGTTGGGAGAGCTGGCCAAGACGCCGGAAGCCAACATCATCAAGCTGCCGAACATCAGTGCTTCGACCCCCCAGCTCGTGGCTACGATCAAGGAACTGCAAAGCCAGGGCTACAAGCTGCCCGACTATCCTGAGAATCCCAAGGATGACAAAGAACGTGAGATCAAGGCTCGCTACGACAAAGTCAAGGGGAGTGCCGTCAATCCGGTGTTGCGTGAAGGGAACTCCGATCGACGCGCGCCGCTCTCAGTGAAGGCCCATACCCGCAAACATCCGCATAAGATGGGACCGTGGAGTTCCGATTCCAAGACCCATGTTTCGCACATGACGGGGGGGGACTTCCGGTCGAACGAAAAGTCCACGACGATCCCGGCTGCCACCACCGCGAAGATTGAGTTTGTGGGAGCGGACGGGAAGGCGAACGTCTTGAAGGACAAGATCGCTCTTCAGGCGGGTGAAGTCCTCGATGCCACGTTCATGAGTGTCAAGGCGTTGCGTAAGTTCCTCGAAGAGCAGATTGAGGACGCGAAGAAGAAGGGCGTTCTGTTCTCGCTTCACATGAAGGCCACGATGATGAAGGTCTCGGATCCGAAGATTTTCGGTCATGCCGTGACCGTGTTCTATAAGGATGTGTTCGAGAAGCATGGCGAGACGCTCAAGAAGCTGGGCGTCGATCCGGACAACGGCATCGGCGACTTGTATGCGAAGATGAAGTCCCTGCCAGACGATCAGCGCAAAGCGATCGAAGCCGACATTCAGGAGGTCTATAAGAAACGGCCGCCGATGGCGATGGTGAATTCGGACAAAGGCATCACGAATCTGCATGTGCCGAGCGATGTCATCATCGACGCGTCCATGCCGCCGGTCATCCGGGACTCGGGCAAGATGTGGAATCCGGAGGGCAAGCTGCAGGATGTGAAATGCGTGATCCCCGATTCCAGCTATGCGCCGGTCTACCATGAAGTGGTCGAGTTCTGTAAGAAGCACGGCGCCTTCGATCCCCGCACCATGGGGAGCGTGCCCAACGTCGGGTTGATGGCGCAAGCGGCCGAAGAATACGGCTCCCACGACAAGACCTTCAAAGC
>DATIGH010000221.1:0-5284 GCA_035454845.1 Nitrospira sp. | reverse complement strand
GTCAACGTATCAATGGCGACTCCCATGCCGGCCAGCTTGAGCCGCGCGATTTCCTTGTCGATGGCCGGCGGGACTGGATATACCTTCTTTTCAAGACGCTTATGATTCTTCACGATGTATTCTGCGCCGAGCGCCTGATTCGCAAAGCTCATATCCATGACGCTCGAGGGATGGCCTTCCGCCGTAGCCAAATTCACAAGCCGCCCTTCTCCCAACAGGCTGACGCGGCGCCCGTTCTTGCGGAGCGTAAACTCTTCCACGCCGGTCCGGACGGTCCGGCGTTTTCTCGCCTGCTTTTCCAGAGCCGGAATGTCGAGCTCGACATTGAAGTGTCCGCTGTTGCAGACGATGGCACCATCCTTCATGACAGCGAAATGCTCGCCTCTGATGACATGAATGTTGCCGGTAACGGTCACAAAGAAGTCGCCGATCGGAGCGGCTTGCTCCATGGGCATCACCCGGAAGCCGTCCATGACCGCCTCTAGACCCTTTAACGGATCGATTTCGGTGACGATGACGTCCGCTCCCATGCCTTTGGCCCGCATCGCGATGCCGCGTCCGCACCAGCCGTAGCCGACCACAACGACCACGGAGCCGCAAATGAGCCGGTTGGTCGCGCGCACAATCCCGTCCATCGTCGACTGTCCCGTCCCATAGCGGTTATCGAACATGTGTTTGGTGTCGGCATCGTTCACGGAGATCACAGGGAATCGAAGGACTTTCTTCTCGGCCATGCTTCGCAGTCGGATCACGCCAGTGGTAGTTTCTTCCGTGCCGCCGATCACATTTTTGAGCAGATCCTTTCGCTTGGAGTGCAAGTGGGAGACGACGTCTGCCCCGTCGTCCATGGAGAGATGGGGTTGATGCGCAATGGCCGATTCGATGTGGCGATAGTAGGTTGCATTGTCTTCGCCTTTGATGGCAAACGTCGGGATGCCTTCGTGCTGAACCAGTGCGGCAGCGACATCATCCTGCGTGCTGAGCGGGTTCGACGCACAAAGGCGGACATCGGCCCCACCGGCCTTCAAGGTGATGGCTAGATTCGCGGTCTCCGTCGTCACGTGCAAGCAGGCCGTGACGCGGATCCCTTTCAGCGGCTGCTGCCGCTTGAACCGTTTTCGAATCAGACGCAGTACCGGCATCGTGGCTTCCGCCCATTCGATCTTGAGTTGGCCCTGATCCGCTAGCTTGATATCCCTCACGTCGTAATCCACGAACACCTCCCGTGCGATAAACAATGCCTCTTGGTAGCCGAGTCCCGGCGAGTTGTCATAAAAAAGGGGACGGGCTCGGTCCGTCCCCTTTTTCTCCGTCACCTATGTCAAGAGCCCTTAGAGTCCTGCTTCCTTCCGTAGAGCCTTCGCTTTGTCGATTTTCTCCCAGGTAAACTCGGGTTCGTTTCGGCCGAAATGCCCATAGGCGGCCGTTTTCTTGAAGATCGGGCGGCGGAGCTTGAGGTGATCGATGATGCCCCGCGGAGTCATCGGGAAGTGCTTCCGCACGAGTTTATCGAGATTATCCACGGACACTTTTTCGGTATTCTTCGTATCGACGAGGACGGAAACCGGATCCGCCACGCCGATCGCATAGGCCAGCTGCACTTCGCACTTGTCTGCCAAACCAGCCGCGACAATGTTTTTCGCGATATAGCGAGCCATGTAGGACGCCGAGCGGTCGACCTTTGTGGGATCCTTGCCCGAGAATGCGCCTCCGCCGTGGCTGCCGTGACCCCCGTAGGTGTCGACGATGATCTTGCGGCCCGTGAGGCCTGTATCGCCCATGGGTCCGCCGACCACAAACCGGCCGGTCGGATTGATGTGGTGCTTCACGCTGGTCGGATCGTACAGGCCTTTCGGCATGACCGGTCTGATGACCTGTTCCATAATGCCGCGTTCGATTTGTTTGTTGGTCACATCGGGACTGTGCTGGGTGGAGACAACGATGGTATCAATTCGGATGGGCTTCCCGTTCCTGTATTCCACGGTGACCTGCGACTTGCCGTCCGGACGGACCCACGGGAGGATGCCTTTCTTGCGCACGTCGGCCAGCCGCCGCGTAAGCCGGTGCGCAAGCACGATCGGCATCGGCATGAGTTCGGCCGTCTCGTTGGTGGCGTACCCAAACATCAGACCCTGGTCGCCTGCACCGCCGGAATCGACGCCCATGGCGATGTCGCCAGACTGTTGGTGGATCGAGGTCAAGACCGAGCAGGTGTGGAAATCAAATCCCCAGGAAGCATCACAATAACCGACATCCTTGATGACGTCCCGGATGATGTCAGGGATCTCGACATAGGCTTTCGTAGAGATCTCCCCGGCCACGAAGGCAATGCCGGTTGTCAGGATGGTTTCACAGGCCACACGGCTATACTTGTCTTGGGCGATAATAGCGTCCAGGATCCCGTCTGAAATCTGATCGGCAATTTTATCCGGATGTCCTTCGGTGACCGATTCGGAAGTGAACAGATAATTGTTTCTCATTGACGCTCCTCAAAAAATGGGTTCATCGGTAGTACCTGCTCGATCTCAGTAGGGGATAACGGCCCTGTGTGAGACGGAAGCGCGATGGTGGAAAACTTGGGGGAGATGATAGCGATAATCGCCTGATTTGTCTATTAGTTCTAACGGAGGGGGTCTCACGCTCCGTTGCTTGACAGCCCTTTTCCGCCGCTTGTAAGATGCCTAGCTCTCGAGGAAATTCTTCCCGATCTGCGGCCAGGACTCCGAACGGGCCGGATTAAGGGAATCGCCTTCCAGCTCACGACCGTCCCTCGCCCAATCCGCCGTATTCCCGGGCCGTGAGGGGTTGTGTGTCTGGTGATGGAACGCGAAGCATCAGACGGATGAACAGCCGGCCGGAAACAGCCATCGAACAGGACACCTCTCGCACTCCTGCCCCCGGGGTGGGATGGGAGGAGTTTTCGCGCGAGCTGGTCGAGTTTTTCGCCTCGATCAAGCTGGCCATGTTTCTGTTCTTATTCATCGCGATTACCGCGACCATCGGCACGGTCATCCAGCAGGGCGAACGCCCTGAAACCTACATTCAGGAATATGGTGAAGAAGCCTACCGCTGGTTTCTCCGTCTGGGTTTCACCGATGTCTATCACACCTGGTGGTTCACCAGCCTGCTCGGGCTCCTCTGCATCAATTCACTGACGTGCTTCTACAAGCGGTTTCCGGCCGTCTGGCGGTCGATGAAACAAGATAAGGTCAGTGTGTCGCTCGGCTTCATCAAAGGGATGAAGCAACAGGCCGAAGTCGTGGTGCCGGGCACGAAGGAATCGGTCGCCCAGCAACTGGCGCAACAATACATTGCAAAGGGCTATCGTGTGCTCGCCAAGAACGAGGGTGGCGAAGTCACCTTATACGCCACGAAAGGCGTGATGGGACGGGTGGGTGCGCATATGGCGCACCTGAGCGCGACCGTCATCGTGCTCGGGGGCTTGCTCGGCAGCTACTATGGATTCCAGGAATTCGGCGTGTGTCTGGAGGGACAAACTTATCACATCCCCCGTGGGAACTTCGATTTGAAGGTGGAGAAATTTTGGATCGACTATCACGAAAATGGGGCGGTCAAGAGCTACAACAGCACACTCACGGTGCTCGAAGGCGGTGAATCAAAGATGACGAAGACGATCACCGTCAACGACCCGCTGGTGTACAGAGGCATTTGGTTTTATCAATCCAGTTACGGGGATGCCTGGGATCAAATCGAAGTTGCGCGCCTGAACATCAAGGACAAGGAAACCGACAAAGTCATCAAAACCATCGATCTGGAGTGGCAGCAAGAGCAAACACTGTCGGATTTGAATCTCAAGCTGGCCATTACCGATTTCGTCGCGGATTTTGCCTTCAATTCAACGGAAAAGAAGGTCTATTCGAAGACTATCGAGCACGCCAACCCGGCAATCAAACTGGCTGTCAACGAGCGGAACACGGTGCAAGCGACGCCGTGGATTTTCTACCAATTCCCCGACTTGTTCGAGATTAAAGATTCCAAATATCAATTTGAATTGATCGGATACAAGCCCAAGAAGTACACCGGGCTACAGATTGCCAAGAACCCCGGCATCAACATCGTGTGGATCGGCTCTACGATGATCGTCGTGGGCATTACGCTGTCCTCATTCATCTACCATCGCCGGTTATGGACAAAGATCATCCCGTCAGCCGATGGGGTGACGGTTCATCTGGGTGGGACAACGCATAAGAGCCAGATCGATTTTCAAAAGGAGTTCCGGAAGCTCACGGAGAAAATACGAACATTCTCGGTGTGATTCGGGCTGGTCGTCGAGGCGTTAATCTTCTCAAAGGAAGGCTGTTTCAACTGCCGACTAGTGGCCAAGAGGCACCGGTCTTGGGTATGATAGATGGGTTCGACGGAACCCGCTGCGTTCGACGGAGGATACGATGGCCCGTTCACTGTTTCTCTTCGACATGACGTTTTGGTTGTATCTTGCTTCCCTCACTCTCTACATCGCCTATCTCTTCGCCCGCCGGCCTGCCATGGCCATGGCACCGGCCGGACATCCGGTAGAGGACTTTGAGGAGCGGGATGGGGCGTGGGCCACTCAATTGGGCCAAGTCGCCACCCTGGTGACGGTATTCGGCTGGATGGTCAATACGGCGGCATTGCTCACTCGCGCCTTTGAGCGTCTGGAGCACTCAGGAACCTTTGCTCCCTGGTCGAATCAGTTCGAAGCGATGGCCTATGTGTCCTGGGCGATCATCTTGGGGTATGTCTTGCTGGAACTGCGATACAAGATCAAGGCGATCGGCGCATTCGTCGTGGGTATCGGATTCATTGCCATGGGCGCCGCCTCGCTCCTGCCGTATCGCTATCAAACGGCGGAACCGCTGGTGCCGGCGCTCAATAGCTATTGGATTTATATTCACGTGTCGGTCACGTTGACGAGCTATGCGGCATTTGCGATGGCCGGCGGCTTGGGCCTCATGTACCTTTTTAAGGAACGAGCCGAGAAGCGGGGTAGCCGTTCCCGGTTCTACGCCGCCTTCCCCGACCTCGAAACAATCGATGAGTTGGGCTACAAGGCCATCATGATCGGATTTCCCATGCTCGCGTTTGGCATCATTCTGGGTGCCATGTGGGCCAATTATGCGTGGGGTGGCTACTGGAGCTGGGATCCAAAGGAAACCTGGTCGTTGATCGTGTGGTTGATCTATGGCGCCTACATCCATGCCCGAATGACTCGAGGGTGGGAAGGTCGGCGAGCGGCAATCTATGCCGTGTTTGGCTTCTTGATGGTTATCTTCTGTTTCTGGGG
>DATIGH010000220.1:0-12306 GCA_035454845.1 Nitrospira sp. | reverse complement strand
CAAGAGGACGGGCCCCCTGCATTCTGGGCTAGGATAGCCAGGAGATTCCTCCGAAGGAGGAGGAAATTTTCGGCAGAAAGCCAAAATTTTCCGTCAGAATTTCCCGCCCTTTGTTCAGGCGTCTGGCTTCTTCCGACAGGTGACAGGATGGTTTGAAGAAACCCACGGTGAATCGACGACTTCGGACATCCCCCTTTGTTGGTATTCGGCTGGCCCTGGCATTGCAGACCCTGAGGGACATGCTCTGGCCATTGAAAGCGAAACCTAAGATGTCACCGTTGATGGTACTGCTGCTGCTGAGTCTGGTACCCTTTCCCATCCTGGCCGTTGCATTCCTCACCAATCGCTGGATGAAGCCTGCAACGAGGCGGCCTCTTGACGAACTCCATGTCCGTGTTACCGATCGCTGGGAATAGAAGGATGCACTGATGGCGATCCAACGTCGACACATCCGTATCCAGTTTCTCGGCGCGGCCTCGTAACCAGGAATCACACTACCACCCTGTGCGAGCTCGTGGATATCACCGAGGAAGGTCTGCATTTTTTCTCGGACTTGTGCGAACGCATCTTCACGACGCAGATTCCGAATGCCTGCCGAGCGTTGGTAAACACGATGCATCGCGAGGCCCCTCGAAGGAGGAATACCTTTGAGGGCTGCATGACAGTACACTAACCCCATGGACGATATCAGGCCGTACCACCGAGGACTCTACCGCCTGCCATTAACATATCCTGCTATGTACTGTGTCACGTCGACAGTGGGGGAGGGAAAGATCACCAATCTGTCGGCCATGGGCTGCTCGATCGAGACTGACGAACCGCTGAACCAGAACCAGCAAGTGGCCCTTCGCCTCCTCCTTCCTGATCAATCAGAATCATTGCCCATTGACACCGCTGAAGTGAAGTGGGTTCAAGGCACACACGCCGGCATTGAGTTCATTCAGGTCGAACGGGGAGCGAACTTACGGTTGCACTCTTTTGTCTGGGACAAGATGATCGAGCGGATCCAAACCCTCCAGCAACAGCGCACAGCTTCACTTTAGTGTTTCCACCTCTCGCCTGTCGCTTCTTCCGAGCGTCGCCAAGCAGAGCAGCCCGATGCCGATCCACACCAATTCCCGGAAACGACGGACGAGGGCGAACGTAATCCCGGTCACGTCTGAATATCCGAAAGCATTCAGCAACAGCAAATTGCCTCCATCCTGCGCACCCAGGCTTCCCGGGATGAAGAAGGTCCCGCCCTTGATGAACACCGACAAAGCACCGATCGAAACGGCAGTCGGCATATCCGGCGAGCCTGCCAAATAGAAAATTATGACGTAGACTTCCAAGGCTTCTGCCAACCATCCAAGAAGATACAGGGTCGTGGACGCATAAAAGGCCGAACGATGCTGGGTATAGAATTGGAGAATCGTTCTGTCCAGCGACCGTAGCTTTTCCTCGCGGGCTTCGAGAAGCGCGAAGCGCAGACCGAGCCGCCGAAGCGTTTGAAGAATCCACATAAACAGTCCGCGCTTCTGCACGAAGATAAAAGCGGTGACACCGAAGAACAGCAACGCGGCGGTCAGGAGCCCGGCTGCAGCCATTTGACTGGACGATCCCACGGACCCCAGCATCCAGAATGCCAACGCAATTCCGACCAGAATGAACAGAACCTGCGCGAGCGTCATGATGGTCTTGGCAATCACCACCGAAGCAAGTCCTTCGACCATCGGGATGTGGTGTCGCTTCAGCAGATAGGCCTTGAGTGGCTCGCCGCCGACATAGGCGGTGGGTGTCGTCATGTTGACCACTTCACCGGCCGTTCTAATCGCAAGAAGTTTCCAGAATGGAATCGTGTCCGCAGCCGAACTCAGGATCAGTCTCCACCCGTAGGCCTCGAGGACATACATTAACAATGAAGGAATCAAGATGATCAGGAGGGCGCCCGGGCCCAGCTGCGCGGCCGCCTCATAGATTCTGCCCGGACCGATATGCCAGACCAGGAAACCCAGCGTGAAGAACCCAAGGGCCAATAGCAGATAGCGCCACACGCTAGACAGCAAGCACTGGCAGTCGCAGCCGGTGAGTTCGCAATCGAAGTCCTACGCCGCCCTTGCGGCTTCGCTCCGAAAGGCCAGCCGGCGACGCGGTGAGAAGGGCGCGAGAGGACTCAATGGATGGGGAGGAGCCCGTCAAGAGCTGGAGGAACCGTGTGCGAATGTGGCGGCGCATGACGTTTGCTCCGGCCGCCATCGGCCAGTTATCTGGATAATCGAGAGGTGACGGCGGCCGGCCGGATGATCCAAACCATGACGGCGGCGAATGCCACTGAGCCTATGGCCGCAAGCCACAGGAAGACGTCAAGCTTATCGACGATCGCAAACAGCAGGACGATGACAGAAAAATCCCTGCTGGCCAAGTTCTTGAGCATGAAATCAGACCAAGCTGCTTGCAGAGGTGTTTTCCATCCACTGGCTGTCTTGATTTGCTGAGCCCGGTTGACCAACGCAAATGAAAGAGCGTTACCAACGATAGCGGCAGCCCCGAGGGCGAGTGGGATCCAATCGTGATCACCGCCAGCCGCCTTTCCGTAGGCACCGAGAGCAATTCCGCCGAAAATTGCCATATGCACCGCATTGTCCAAGGCAATGTCCAACCAGGCTCCGAAAGGGGATTCGGTAAACGTTAGGCGAGCGACTTCACCGTCGCTGCAGTCAATGACCGCCGCCAGCTGGAACAGAAAGGCGGCGGCGATACCGGCCGCGTAAGTCCCCAAGGCAAATCCCGCCGCCGCGAGAAGCCCGACACCCGTTGCGAGGACGGTAATGGCGTTCGGCGACCAGCCAAGCGCAACAAACGCTCGGGTACACCAGCGGGACAGCTTGCGATTGAAATGCCGATCGACGAAGCCTTCGAACTCCCCTTTCAACGAGGAATACAATCGACGCTCGGCCTCTCGTAGGTCGCCCTCGGAGAGTACCGGCTGATACCAGTGAGCGGGATCGCCAGCCCCAGTCGGCAGCAGGCGCACGCGGCCATCCATGGCTGCGCGCTCCAACCATCTGGCAATCGGCACGGTGTCACACTCGGCGGCCAACCGACCAGCGGCCGTGAGTTCCGAGGCCGGCATCACTACGAAGTCCGCCAACCCGTCGCTCTGCCCTGACGTCCATGCGCGTCCCAAGGTCTCGGATCCGTCTCCGAGTGCAAGGGATGATCCGACTACGATTGCCTGCCCAGCGCGGACATCGCTCCGCAACTGTTCAATCAGCGGTCGGGGAAACACTGTGCCTACGCAGGACAGCAAGCAAAAGCCACGCACTTCGGCGGCAAGCGATTCCCACGTTCGAGGATCGTCTAGAGGGAACTCTCGAATCGGCATCCAGCGAACGGGAATGGTCACATGAGGACCTTTGAGCAGCGCCTTTTTCAGATGCTCCTCTTCCGGTCCAGAGAGCACGATTAACTGCCTCATTCCGGCACGCTGGAGCGTTAAGACGGTTCGTTGAAAGAGGCTGATGCCGACTATTGGAGTCAGCGGACCGATCGCCTTACGCACACTGCCGCCGAACAGATCAACGGAGGGGAACAATACGGCCGTCGACAGCCCTTGTAATTCCGTACGGTTGTCCAGTATCGGTTCGTTCATAGCAATACGCCATGTGGCAAGCGACGGCGGTCAAAGCCTGGGGAGAATTTCCCGCTCCGCTCTCTGCACATCTTCGAGGAAATCAATCTCGGTCCAAGGTAGTCCGCCTATAACTTCATAGCCCACCTTCACGTCGCTGAAAAACCCGATGAGCGCGTCTTCGTATTCCATATGCCAGGCATCACGGTCTACGAATGTCCTCAGGGAAGCCACGACGTGTGGAGTTTCCTGGTGACGCACTTTGAGAAATCCGACGCCCTCACCGGCGTGATCATACCGGGACGGCATCTTTTTCGTGAGCGCGATCACGCGCCCTGCTTCAGCAACGACCATGCATTCCTCGCCGGTCTGTTTGACCGAATCATCCATCAGCAACGCGTTCGGATAGGCCGAGTGCACCAGGCGACGCAGGATCTCCCGGTGGAAGAGCACATCGGCATCCATGATCAGAACGTCATCATCCAACGCCGTGCGTGCCACCCACAGGGAAGAAATGCTACCGCGATGGAATTCCTCGTTCACCAGAAACTGGACGCGGACCCCGAAGGCGTTGGACGCTGCAGCCGCACGAATCATCTCCTGCTTGTACCCCACGACGATATCGGCACGCTGAACGCCCACGCTCGCCAGCGAGGCCAGATAGCGGGACAACAGCGTCTGTCCGCCGATCTCAATGAGGCATTTGGGTCGGTGTTGCGTGACGGGCCACAGACGCTTGCCGACTCCAGCGGCCAAAATGATGGCTTTCATTCGGGCTTGCCGACCGCTTCAAAGACATCAAGAAACTCGACAAACTGAGCTTCACTGAGAGCGCCCATGTTGGCAATACGGAAAATCTTGTTTTCGAGATTCCCTTGACCGGCATAAATCACGTACCCCCTGGCTCTCAACCGATCATGCAGCGTCTGATACGAGAGCCCTTCGGGCAGGTAATAGGCGGTGATGCTGTTTGATTGGAGATCGGGCGGAAGAACGGGTTTGAGGCCGAGCTTCGCCATCCGTTCGCGGATCAATGTCGCCATCCGTTTATAACGTTGAATGCGCTTCGCCACGCCCTCTTCCAAGAGTTCATTCAGCGCCTCGTCGAACGCGTAGTAGAGCTGCACCGCCGGCGTGAACGGCACGACGCCTCGCCCTTGATCATCAACGTAGTGCGTCAGGTGTAAGTACCATGACCGTTTGGGGTACGCCCGCATCCGCTCCAAAAATCCTTTGCGCACGAGGACGAACGATACGCCGGGAAATCCTTGAATACACTTTCCTGCGGTTCCGGCCACCATGTAGATCTTTGAACCGGCAATGTCGATATGTTCCCCTGCCAGAGCGCTCACGGCATCCAGAACGAACACTCGGTTCAAGCCATCCACCACTTCGGCGATCGCTTTGCCCGGATTGAGGAGCCCGGTGGTGGTCTCATGATGAACCATTGCCACCCCATGGACCTCCGGATGCTGCCGGAGCGCGAGACGCAATCGTTCGGGATCGGGTCGCTCGGTCCACCCATGCTTGAGTTCTGAAACTCCCAGCCGGTGCAGGCCGACTATATGCGACATTCGTTCTCCATAGACTCCGTTGTTGATGATCAACGCACGCCTGCCGTGGGGGATGGAGGACATCAAGGCCGATTCAACGGCGGCTGTGCCCGAACCGGTGATCAACACGGCGACATAGTCCGCTTCGGCCCCCGGGACGAACGCCTTCAAGAGTTTGGACTGGATGCCGTGCTGCAATTCAGCGAAGTCCGATTCCCGATGGCAGATATCCGGACGCAGAAGCGCCTGCCGTACTCGCTCCGACACATTCACTGGCCCGGGATTCAATAACATCATGTGAGGTGTTTCCATTGACTCGGTTGGTGCTGTCTATTCTATCGCCTTCATAAATCGTTTCGTAATGTCAGGGGGATCAAGCACGATACGTCCGGCATCTTCTGCAAACTCATTGACTTTTATGAGCAGCAGGCTCGGTCCCTCCTTCTTCAGCATGTCTTTGAATTCATAGATCAGATCATCGCGATCGAGCACTCGTTCCACATTGACATAGCCCGCAGCCTTCGCCACCTTGTCGAGCGGCACCACGTTCGATATTGTCGGCTGATTCCCCGTCGTGCCGTACACTTCATTGTCGAAGACGACGTGAATAAAGTTTTTCGGCCTCAGGGCCCCCACCGTCGCCAGCGTACCCATGCCCATCAGCACATTGCCGTCGCCATCGAACGTCACCACTTGCTTGTGAGGCTTGGCCAGTGCGACGCCCAGGGCAATCGCGGGTGCATTGCCCATGGAGCCGATCATGTAAAAATGCGTCGGCCGATCGGCGATTTTCTGGACCTCCCTCGACGGAAATCCGTTGCAGATGATCAGCGGCTGGTCTGTGAGCAGTTCGAGCAGCGCCGCTATCGCCTGGGCACGGCTGATCAATGTCCCCTGTTCCGGCCTCATGGATGCAGCCCCTTCACAACGCCCTTGGTGATGAACAGCGCCAGCGGGATGCGCTGCTTCATGATCGTATCGGCGACCCATTTGAAGTCGTCCATCACCGTCTTCTCCGTCAACGTCCGGTGAGGGATCCTCATGGTATCGAGGAACTGGGGCATGACCTCCCCCATGACGAGATGCTCCGGCGCATCCTTCCCGCCTTGGCCCCGCCACGACACAATAAGAATACAAGGTTGTCGGTAGATCATGTTTAATGAAATCAGAGTGTTGAGGGACGTGCCCAGCCCCGAGTTCTGCATCAGGACGGCGGGGATTTTCCCTCCCATGTAAGCCCCCGCAGCCATCGCAATCGCTTCATCTTCACGGACCGCAGGCGTGTAGAGGCGTCTGTCCATCAACTCGGCGATGATGCCTCCAAGAATGGAATCCGGGACACCGGTGAAAAAATTCACTCCCATGTCCTGCATGGATTGGACAAAGATATCGCTTTCAATCATGGTCGACGTGAGATCCGAAGTAAAAAAATTCGGCGCATTATAAGCCATGGCACAGCGCTTTCTCAAGAAAATGCACCCGTTGCGCGGCTCCATACAGCATGGTAGCGTTACGACATGCGACTGATCTCTGCACTGCTGGCAGGGTGGATGTTCTTCTCCGTTACGCTCGCCGGTGCGGTGCCAATGACCAACGATCCGAAGGGATTCCGCAACATCGTCTGGGGAACGGCGTTGAACGCGCGCAACGATCTGGAACCGACGCGGCAAGGCCGCAATATCGTCGAATATCGCTTCAAGAACATCCCACCGTCATTTGCTGACATTCCCGTCGAAAGTCTACATCTCTCGACAGTCGATGATCAATTTGCCCGTGTTACCATCCGATACCGCGGTGAAGACACCCATAAGAAGATTCTCGCGTACCTCGAGTCGCAGTTCGGCCAGATGGAACGCCTGCCGGGGCAAATGTTGCGCGGCTTGAATCAGCAGTACAATTGGCGAGGCAGTGAATCGGAGATCAATCTGACGTATCAGGGCGGCACGGAGCGTGGCTATCTGTTCTTGGACAGCCGGACGTTGGCCCCTCGTTTCAACGATATGCTCGCCGATACGGCGGAGTAGTAGCTCATGTCCGAACGGCGGAGAGTTCCAAAGCCTGCATGTGTGATCGCGGTGTTCTGTGCGCTGTTGCTCTTGAACGGTCCCGCAGGCGCCGTGCCGATGAAAGAGGATCCTAAGGGATTCGAGGGGATTCCATGGGGAGCGACCCTTTCGGAGTCGGAGACCTTCGGTAAAGTTGAGGACGCCGGTCGGCTCAAAACGTATGAGCTCAAGGGCGGACCACCGTCCTTCGGACCGGCAAAGGTCGAGTCGATGAAATTCACTACCGTTGATGGCCGATTTGCGCGCGTCACCGTCCGATACCATGGCAAAGAAACGCACGATCAATTGTTGGCTTTTCTTCAGTCCCGATATGGGCCGCTCGATCGCACTCCTGGTCAATTTACCGGGGGACCGGTCAAGATATTTGCCTGGCAAGGGGTGGAGACTGCCGTGAGCCTGCGCTATGAGACTCGCACTGATCGGGGGATCATCTTCTTTGAGAATCCTTCGCTGGCCAGTCGCATCGAAGGCGCGATGGCGCCAGAGCAGGACTTAGGCGGCGCCACGTTTTAGCCCACGCCAGCGTCGCTCGAAACTTTCCATTGACAATGCCTGTACGCTTTCGCATCATGCCGATTTACGATGCATAACGCTTCCAAGCTGCGAGCAGCCCTCAAAAGACCCGGCACGCTCAAGATCGTCGGCGCCCATGATGCATTGAGCGCACGTCTCATCGAACAGGCCGGTTTCGATGGGGTATGGGCCAGTGGCTTCGCCATTTCGGCCTCATTGAAATGCATTCCGGACGCCAGTTTCATTACCTCCAGCGAGCAACTCGAGATTGAGCGCAACATTGCCGAAGCGGTGAATATTCCGGTCATCGCCGACTGCGATACCGGCTACGGTAACGCCTTGAACGTCATGCGCACCGTCAACGATCGAGAACGAGCCGGCGTCGCCGCCATTTGTATCGAAGACAACGTGTATCCGAAGCGCTGCAGCTTTTACGCCGGTGTTCGGCGCGAGTTGGTCCCCATTGAGGAGCACTGCGGAAAGATCAAGGCCGCGAAGGCGGCTCAGACAGTGCACGACTTCATGATCATTGCCCGTACGGAAGCATTGATTGCCGGATGGGGGCAGGAAGAAGCTTTGAAACGCGCGGAGGCATACGCCGCAGCCGGCGCTGATGCCGTCTTGATCCACTCCAAATCAAAAACCTTTGACGAACTGAAGAATGTCTACCGAGCCTGGTCCGGACGCGTTCCGCTGGTCGTCGTCCCAACGATTTTCGACCAAACCACTGCTGAGGAGATGGAGCAGGCCGGCGCCAAGATTATCATCTATGCCAATCAGCCCGTCAGAGCGGCCATTCGGGCCATGAGGGACACGTTGGCCTTGATCCAGAAGGATACTCGTCCTGGCGCAGCGAATGATCGCATTGTGACGTTGCCGGAAGTGTATGACATTGTGGGCGTCCCGCAAATGGAGCGTGACGAGAAGGCGTTTCTCCCTGTCGGCGGTGAGAACATCACGGCCATCATTCCCGCCGCTGGCTTTGAGAAGCAATTGCTGCCGCTGATCGAGGACAAACCCAAATGCCTGTTGGACATCAAAGGCAAAACCATCCTCGAGCGGGCCGTGGGTGCGCTCAACGACGCCAACATCAAGGAAATTGCGGTTGTGCGCGGCTATAAGAAGGAGGCCATTGCGCTTCCGAATATCCGCTACTATGACAACGATCGCTACGAGGACACCGGAGAATTGTTTTCCATTTTCTGCGCCGAAAGCGAAATGAAAGGTCGGACCATTATCCTCTATGGTGACATCATCTTTGACAGCACCATATTGGAAAAGCTCTTGAAGAGCCCAGCCGATTTTGCGCTGGTCGTTGACCTGGCCTGGCGCGACCAGCTTGAACGTGGTGCTCCTTCCATTCATCTCAATCCAGATCTGGTGACCCTGGCGGAGCCGCCGGGAAACAGCGCTTCCTCACGGTTCGTGATGGGAGACGAAGAGCATCGCGTCCTGAAAATCGGCCAACACCTGCCGCTCGAGCACGTGCATGGAGAATTCATCGGCATGGCGATGTTTTCAGAAAAGGGTACCCAAGCGTTCCGAGATTGCTATCGCAGCTCGCAAGACCGGTACAGGTCATCCGGGTTCCATGAAGCCGGCAGCCTCATCAAGGCGTCGTTCACCGACCTCATCCAGGAACTGATCGATCAAGGCCACCGTGTCGATGCGGTACCGATTTTCAAAGGCTGGATGGAAGTGGATTCGTTTGAGGAATACCAGAAAGCCTGGGCCAAGATCCGCCAGTGATCCCCTCTAAAACTACGTAGTCCTCGACACTTCGCAGCCTCCTGCTGCTTTCTCCCCCTCCTTTTGGGGCACCCGATACCCCTCACTCTAGGAATGGTTGAATCAGTTCCGTCGGCTACGCTTGAGGTGTCGCAATTAGGAGGTAACCATGAAAGGAAGTTTACTGGAACAGAGCCTGACCGCCCCCAGCGCACATGCCCCGCTTGACCGGCGTTACGCCGAACGAGCGCTGACCCACCAGGACGTGACCTATACTGGCACCGAAGGAGCCAGGTTCACGACCTCCAGGGGATCTCTGAAAGACCTCTCGAAAACCGGTTGCAAGATCGTGGGGACAACGCTTCCGGCCGCAGGAGGCCGCCTTACGGTCACCATGTACTTGGACGACGGCCAGGCACCGCTGCGACTGGCGGATGCGACGGTGTCGTGGATCAAAGGCAACGTCTTCGCGGTGCGATTTCCAAAGCTGACAGACGACGAACGCAAGCGGATCCAAGCAGTCATCTGGAAACACGTCACCTTGTCCAAGGCCAAACAGCACCGAACGGCCTTCCACATTGTGCCGTAAGCGAGGATGGTCGTCTGACAGGGGAGGAGAGACATGAGACAAGCGAACAGCGACTCCGCCGATAGCGCGTCTCGGGACAACCGCCGGCGGACCGAGCGCGTCCCCACTCGATTCAGCCTGATGTATTCCGGCATGTGCGATGGTCGAATGGTAATTGGCAATGGCGTCGTGGCCAACATCTCTCAAGTCGGCATCGGGATCCACGGCAACCATATCGTCAAGCTCGGCATGGACTTGTCGCTGTTTGTCGATCTTCCTGGCGTGGAAGAGCCTATGTGCATCGCGGAAAGCCGAGTGTGTTGGATGTCCGGGCGGCGTTTCGGCGTCGAAGTGATCGCCCCCAAAGTAGAAGTCCAAAATCAACTGCGTTTTTATGTCTGGAACTATCTGTATCGGCCAGCCACGAAATGATCACGCGGAGGATACGGCAATGAAACAGGCAAGACTACGATCCAGCAAATTACGCCTCAGGACTCACCCTATGTGCGATCGGCGTACGGAACGCCGGCTTCCGATTGATTTCCGGCTGATGTATTCCGCGCAGGACGAGGGTGAGGAAATAATCATGGGGGACGGCAGCGTCGTTGATCTTTCCAACAAAGGTATGCGCATCCGCGGCGACGTGGCCGTCAAGCCTGGCCTTGACATGACGCTCTTCTTGTACCTTCCCGATGGTCGGGACCCCCTGTTTGTCCTCAGTGCGAAGGTCGCATGGTCGAAAGGACATGAGTTCGGTGCCGAGATTGTGAAGATGAACCTTCGGGAGCGCAATCGTTTGCGGTACTTTCTCTCTTCGAATCTCCTACGGTAGGTCCGATCAGTAGCCCGCCTGAATCCGATCGTTAGTTGTCAGCGACGAGATCTTCGTGCTACGCTGCGTGGTGAGTAATTACTCACTTACTGCCTTAATTCCATGGCACGACGACCCCGATCGACGAGTCAGCAGCGTCAGGCCGGCTTGATTGCCGCAGCGGCATCCCTCTTCGCCGCCAAAGGCTTCAACGGCACAACGACCAAAGAGATCGCCAGAGCCGCCGGCGTCAGCGAAGCGCTCGTGTTCAAGCATTTCCCGACCAAGCGAGCCCTGTACGGCGCCATTCTGGCCGAAAAGGTCACGGTCGACGAGTTGCTCGGAGCGGTTGAGGAATCGGCGAGAAAGCGCGATGACCGTCGAGTCTTTACCCTGATCGCTGGCTTCCGCATCAGATCCGGTGTGGACTCCACCTTCCTGCGACTCTTGCTCTTCAGCGCGCTCGAAGGCCACGAATTGTCCGAGATGTTCTTCGGCAAGCACCACCGCGTTTTTTACGACCACCTCGCCACGTATATCGAGACCAGAGTCGGCGAAGGGGCCTTCCGCAACGTAGATCCGTTGCTCGCCGCTCGCGCGTTCATCGGGATGGTCGTCCACCACCGCCTCCTCCATGAGATTTTCGGCGTTCCCATGGATCGATCACATGACGAAACGGTCTCTACCTATGTCGACTTGTTTTTGAACGGTCTCATGAAAAGCCCCGTGCGGAGAAGGACCAGATGAACCGGGTCAAACAGCATCCTCTGGTCACGCTCGGCGTGATTATCTTTTTTGCCGTCACCGCACTCGTGGTGTTCCGTCTGAGCAGCGGCGCCAAAGTCGATCAGAAGAAATCACGAGTCATCACGGTAGGTACAGTCACGCCGGTAAAACAGGATCTCGACATTCGACTAACCTATACGGCGGACATCACGCCCAATCAGGTCGTCAACATCTTCTCCCGCGTGGACGGCTATATTGCCAAGCTGTACGTCGACAAGGGCGATTTCGTAAAGGCCAACCAATTGCTCGTCGAAATCGACCATCAGGACTACCTCCACGCAGTCAACCAGGCGAAAGCCAATGTAGCCGCAGCAAAAGCGAAGGTCACTCAGCAGGAGGCGTCGGTCCGCAATGCGAAGCTCACGCTCGACCGCATGCAGGCCCTCATCAAGGAGCAGTTCGTCTCCCAGCAGGACTTGGACAATGCCGAGGTGAATTTGGACGCCGCCGTAGCCGCCCTCGAGTCACTCCGGGCGCAAGTAAAACAGATGGAAGTCGCGCTCGCTCAGGCCGAGACGAATCTCGCGTACTCCTACATTCGCGCGCCGTTCTCCGGCTACGTGGCGGAACGGAACCTGGACTTAGGTGCGTACGTGACGGGCGCTGCCACGAGCAATTCCACAACATCCAGAGGGATTGTGAGCCTGCACGATATCGAAACAGTGCGCACG
>DATIGH010000219.1:0-4914 GCA_035454845.1 Nitrospira sp. | reverse complement strand
TCCTTTTCGTCCGTCACCACGACACCGCGGATGCGAAGGGACTCATTCTCATGAACCGGCTGTGCCGCACCCGGTTGGCAGGTGCCGGCCGTGCCGATGCCAATTGAGCCGGACTCGTCCTCCAGCGCAAACTTTTGTGTGTCGTATACAGGGCTCCCGCCGCAGCGGTGCGCCCCTCGATGAACCGGAATATTGGTGATGCCCTTTGCTGTTCCCTCCACGGTCACCACTTTAGCTTGATACTCAGCAGGGCGGTCTAAAATCGTCTTGATGACGATGCGATCTTCGGCCAAGGCCGCAGCAACCGCTCCTAAGATGAACACCGAGAGAACGCTTCGATAGATATGACGCATCCGGTGACCTCCGATCATGGGGAATAGCACTCAGCTCGCAGCCGTCAGCTCTAGTATCCGCGCCCAGTGCTGCCGCCCCTACCCATCCGATCCAACGGCAGCGCCTCATAGCGCTGCTTGAGATCGGGATGTTCGTTCAGAAAGTTTTTCACGGCGGTCTCGTCGGCAAAGACGTCTTTGCTGTGGGCACGGTACTCCTCCACCGTCAGGCCATACTTGGCCAGGACGGTTTCGAGCTTCGCATTGATGTCCTTGCCCATCTCGCGCATTTGCTCGTTCGACGGACGCTGACCCTCTCCGAACCGTTGTCCGTCTTTGAAATAGTTCGTCATCATCTCACCGATGTCGATGCGGGCCCTCACATACTTCTCGACCTCGGCCGGTTCAGCGGCGATACCCACGCCGGCGACCAGCATCGCGCTGAGAGACAGTCCAATCATGGCAAAAGACAGATTCATCGTCATGATCTCCTTAGAAATAAATGGCCAAAAGCTCTCCCCACAACAACCCTGATCATATCATTCGCTCTCTCACATTCACTCGTCAAGGCTGGGACGCACAAGGATTGGTCCATAGACCAGCGCGAAGAGGAGATAGGCGCCGCTCCACCCGAGCGCTGCGAAGCCGAGGAAAAGATTCGTCATCTCGTTCGGAGCATCGGCGGCCGGAGCGAAGGCCCGCAGGATCGCACCAAGATTGACGAGCACATAGATGACAACGGTCAGGACACCTGCATGCCGGAGACGACCTGTGTGACCCAGGCTCGCGCGCGTCATCACCCCCAGCGTCATCGCACCGACTGCGCCGGTCGTGAGCACGTGCACGGCGTTCGCAGCCGGCAGCACACCAAGGTTCGCGCCTCCCAAAGCCAGTAGCGACAGTACCACCCACCCATAGCCCACTGTGAGGATGAACACCAACGGCTCGCGCCACGCCAACCATCCTCGCCATCGAGACAGACGAACGAGGTTCGCCACGCCGGCTCCGAGAAACAGCGCTCCTGTCGCGTGACCCTCCGGTTGAACGATCCATGCCAAAGCAGCGATGAGCACCAGAATCATCGACAGGCCATCGAGGCGGGAAAAAGGTGAGGGCGGCGCGGTGATGTGTTTCTCCGCCAGGTATTCGGCGGTAAACGCCGGCGTCACTCGTCCGCCAATCACCGTGAGCAGCAATAGGATGACTGACAGCGCCACACGCTCGGACACATCTGTCGAGGTATCGCGCAGCGCCAGCACATGAAACAGCACATTGGCACCGGCATACAGGCTGATCAACAGGCCGATCGGCGATCGATCCCAGCTTCCCGCCGCCGCAATCTCACGCCATACGAGCGCGGCCAGCAAGATAAGAAAGCTCCCATCAATGATGGCGGCGACCACCGGAGTGGGCGCTGATACGGCGACCATCAGCCGACCGGCCAGCCACAGCCCCCACAACCAAACCAACGGCGCGCCTCTGAGCGGAACTCGTCCCGTCCAGTTGGGAATCGCGGTCAGGAGAAACCCGGTCATCACGGCGGGCAGAAACCCGAACAACATCTCGTGGACGTGCCACTCGCGCGGAGCGTAAAGGAAGTTGCTGTCGATCGCACCCCCGAAGATCAAGACCCAGGCAGGCACGGCGGCGCCGGCAAACAACGCGGCGCCGAGAAAGAACGGTCTGAAACCATAGGAGAAGAACGCCGGGCCCGCGTAACGAGGGAAGCTCGGTTCTTCGGGTGCGGTGGACTGGCTGACTCGTATTTCGATCGGCTTCCCTGACACGCGTGTCATTCTCAGCGCCGGTCACAGGGTTGTCAATGAGCAGCGCGCTCTAGACCTCCGGGGGCGATCCGCGAACGGTTTCGCCGGGCGGAACTTGCACACAGGAAGGACGACGTAGCTGTTGTCTTCTCGTGCTCGCCGAATCGCATCACTGATCACTCATCACGGATCACCGATCGCTGTTCACTCATCACCAGGTATGTGGGGACCGCGGCGCTAAGCAGCTTCTAAGACTGGGTTAATGCCCCATTAACCTCCGCATGATTGGATCAAAATCAACAACATCTTCCAGTTAAAAGGAAGGACGACATGCAGAAACTGCGGTCGAATTACCATTACAGAGGACGCATCATCACGTTGCTTCCGCGGATGGAAGGCTACATGTGGGCCTGCCAGTATGTGATCACGAAATCAGGCCGGACAGAGATCGATGGCTCGCCGGCCTCTACCTTTTTTTCGCGTGAGGAGGCAGAGTATGCCGCGTTATCCATGGCCAGAACGTTCATTGACCAATGTCACCTCGACAAGGATCCGTTAGAGGGATAACCCATACGCCTCACCAGCGCAGGGCGGCGGTTGAGCTTTTGATCCTGGGCCTGTTGTCGACCGCCTTCCTGGCCCTGTTTCCACACAGACCCGTCGCAGTCGATCTCCTCCTCGCGTTGCTGGCTTCGGCTCTCGTTCTCCTCAATGCGCGTTACACCATGACCCACATCTGGAGCCGAGTGCCCCTCGAGGACGGACGAAGGGACTGCCGGGCTTCGATCCTCGTCACCATGGCGCTCACGGTCCTTGTGATGCTCGTCTTTCTGCTGATCGGAGTCGCAATCGGCTATGAGGGTGCCGATTGGCCCGGAGCAAAGGCAAGAATTCTCCATCCGTACATGCCCAACGCCATCTTGTTGTACTTGCCCTGGGCCCTGCTTCAGCAGACCCTTTTCCAGTTCTACCTGCTTGGCCGGGTGTGCACGCTTTGCCCATCACTCCATCCTGTCGCCCAATCACTGCTCAATGGGCTTGTGTTCGGCGCGGTTCACGTGACCGATATCTGGATTGTTCTCTTGGCGGCACTCGGCGGAGCCATGTGGAGTTTCTTGTATCTGCGTTATCGCCGGCTCTGGCCTCTGGTGGTCTCCCACGCGCTGATCGGCACGACGTTTTATTACTGGGTGTATGGCTACGATCTCGCGAGCCGGTGGCGCGTGCTGCTCGGCTCCGTGTGACGGGGCATCGAGCTTCACCAATTGAAAGAAGGGAAAGTGTCGCAAAAATCGCTTTGATCAGGGGTTTGACTAGTCCTAGAAGGATCTTGCGTAATGATAAGAATGAACGTGGACTTTAAGGCAGCGCCGTAGAACGGCGTTATCTTTAGTGAATTTGTTGATGTGAATGCCATGCAGGTTCTGAGTCTCGTCTGGGGAATTCTTGCTCTGCTTGGGGTGCTGGCGGCCTTGGCCCCATTTTTCGGTGCGCTGAACTGGCTGCTTATTCCCTTTGCCATCGTCGGCGCGGTCGTCTCTGCGATTGTGACTGGCATGGCGCCTGAGGACCAAAGGGGAAAGAGTACTGCTGGGCTCATCTGCTGCGGGATCGCCGCCGTCCTCGGGCTCATCCGTCTCATCGCGGGGCTCGGCGTTGTGTGAGCAGGCGCCGGACTTCTTCTGCTCTTGCAAGAGGGGTTGAAAGTGACACAACACATTCAACGATGTATCGCTGGGCTCAGTCTCATCCTGCTGTGTGCCTGCGCTCCCACCATTGCCGTCGACTATGACAAGAGCACAGACTTCTCCCGATATCGCACCTACGGCTGGGGAAAGGGCACACCGGCGAAAACTCCAGGCCTGGATAGCCAGATCGTGAAAGCCATTGACGAACAGATGACTCGGAAAGGGTTCACGAAAACGGAAGACGATCCTGATTTAGTGATCACCTATCATGCGGCGACACACGAGGAGATTGACTATAACGAAGCGTCGTACGCTTCCGGCTATGGGCCAGCCTATGGCTCGCCCGTAAGCGCTTCGAGTACCGACACGCCTATGATCGTCCGAGTGGGTACGATTGTGGTGGATATGTACGATACGAAACAAAAACGTAATGTCTGGCATGGCGTCGGCAGCGATCTTCTGCGAGACGACCCCAGGAAGGTTTCCGATGAGATCCAAAAAGGCGCAGCCAAGATGTTCGAGAACTTTCCGCCCCGACCATCTCGTACCCGGTGATGAGTGAACAGTGCTGCGTGATCGGTGATCCGTGATGAGTGATCAGTGATGCGTGAGGGTTGAGCTGGGAAAGAAAGCTCCCTGCATCGCAATCCTTTTTCACCCCGCCCGCAATCGATGACCCGAGACGTGCGCTTTGCCGAATATTCTTCTCGCAATCGTTTCCCCGGGACGCGGCCTTTCCACAAAGAGTTCCGCCTTAAATGGTCTCAAGCTTGCTCGTGTTCCCACCAAAGTAGATGTGATGGTAACTGTTGCTACTTGCGGTGGGTGCATCATTCATCTTCTCTCTAAAAGGAGGGGAAGACGGTGTCTTTCCTGCGACGTGCTGTAGGCTCGGGTACCACACTTGTTGATCAGATGCGACCAGCCCAGGGCTGGCGATGCCGATGTTCGCTGTTCCGTTCACGCGAAGCGCTTCCCCTCCTCTCGCATTCTTTCTATTTTCAGCGGTTTCGCGTACTGTACCCGCGCTCAAACCGCGCTCATGCTGCCAACCGATCCTCAGCAACCCACTCCTTCACGACGGCCCCGTTGGTTCGTGCGGCAAGATGTCGACGGCCTCCTCGGGCT
>DATIGH010000218.1:0-16670 GCA_035454845.1 Nitrospira sp. | reverse complement strand
CGGCTGGACCGAGAATTATGGGACGAACGTCGTAAGAAACATCTTCAGTCCTCTCACGTGGGGAGAGAAGGGATTGCCGTGGGCTTCGCCGGGTGGACACTATGGACTTGTCGAAACAACTCAACCGCTGCCGCGGAGTGGCGGAGTACCACGATGAGGCGACTGATGCGCCTGCCGGCCAGCTGGTTGGTCGGATACGGGTGCTGCGTGGTGATGGTCGTGTGGTTGACGGGGTGCGGCGCTCTAGTCACACCCAGTGCATCCGTACCGTTCACCAATCTGCAGCGGGCGAAAATCTTTCTTGCGGCCGGCGATTTTCGACGGGCCGTCGACGCCTGTCGGCAGGAGGTCCAGGAGCATCCGTCGGCGCGGAGCTATCTCTATCTCACGTACGTCTATCAGGCGCTCGACGCCTATGTGGAATCCTTGGCCAGGACGGATCAATGGGTGGCGATGGAGCATCTGTCCTTGAACCTGAGCTCAGGCGGACCGGAGGATTTGCTCGATCCCCCCAACGTCTTGGCTCGTATGGCGAAAGAGATGATTCAAGCGGCGGCACGGCAGCAGGCCGATGTCACCGCCGAGCTGGCTACCAGGCTCGATCCATCCGTCGTAACAATCGTCTGGCCGCAGCAAACGGCCTGGCGTAAAGCCAAGCCGGACGGTTGGTGGTTGACGATCCCACCGGACTGGCAATGGTGAGACGGCCATGTCGCTCTGGGTTTGACTCCTCGAAGAAGGCTGGTATACGATGAATTCCCATTCCATTCATGCGAGTCATTTGATTTTCAAGGAGGATGCGACGTGGCAGGCAATGCGTTGAAGGTCGAGGATGCAACCTGGGATTCCGAAGTCATGAAGGCCCCCGAGTTGGTCATGGTCGATTTCTGGGCGGTGTGGTGCGGACCCTGCCAGATGGTCGCTCCGATCGTGGACGAATTGGCGAATGAGTATGCTGGAAAGGTAAAGGTGCGGAAGCTCAACACCGATGAGAACCCCGAGGTCGCTGGACGTTACCAAGTCATGAGTATCCCAACCATTTTATTCTTTAAAAACGGGCAGGTCGTGGAAAAGCTGGTTGGCGCCAGGCCGAAGCGGCAGTTCAAGGAAATGATAGACCAGCTCCTGGCCCAACACGCCGGCTCCGCCTAGCAGGTTGGTGAAAAAGGGCTCCTTTTCACCCGCCCAACCCCGGCGCGCTGAGACGCGCCTTTCCCCGGGCTGTGTTCTCGCATCGCGGGACACAATGAATGGATGAGAATCAGGACTAGCTGAGGGCACATCCCTCCTCACGATGCTTGCCGAGCTGCGCATTGTCAATTTCGCCCTCATAGAACAGCTCCACATTCAGTTTCAGGCGGGATTTACGGTGCTCACCGGAGAAACCGGCGCCGGCAAGTCGCTGCTTATCGATGCGATTGCCTTGCTCGTGGGCGGAAGAGGGTCTTCCGAGCACATCCGATCCGGCGAGGAGGAGGCGCAGCTCGAAGCGTCATTTCACCTCCCCTCCACTCATCCGCTGCTCGAACAACTCCGATCCATGGACGTCCTCGGTCCTCAGGATAGCGATCTCGTGCTCAAGCGGATCCTCTCCCGATCCGGGCGGCATCGGGTTTATGTGAATGGCGGTCTCAGCTCTCTTCGAGTGCTCGAGGAGCTAGGCGGCACGCTCGTCGACGTACATGGCCAGCACGAGCAGCAATCGTTGTTGGCGCCTGCCAAACAGCTGGAGGCGCTGGATGCCTTTGGATCCACCCAGCCGATACGAGGGCTTTACGAGGCGGCCTACCGTGAGTGGAAGGAGTTGGAGGCGGAGTTCGACACGCTGCGAAAGGTGGGTGCCGATCGCGCTCGGCTGGAAGAGCTCTTGCGGTTTCAACTGGGGGAGATCAGCCAGGCGGCGCTCTCCGCCGACGAAGAGGACCGGTTGCTGGCCGAACGCCAGCGGTTAGGGCATGCGCATCGTCTTCGCGAACTAGCCGAAAGCTCGTATGCTCTATTGCAGGGCGACGACCAGGGGGCCCTGGGACAACTCGCACATATCGGGAGGCTGCTAGGTGAATTGGGGCAGACGGATCCCACGATGATGGATTGCCAATCCCAGGTTCGCGAGGCGGCGATCCAACTAAAGGAGCTGGCCGGTCGCCTGCGTGATTACGCGGGCGAGCTGGATGCGGACCCGACAAGGCAGGGCGTGGTCGAGGACCGGTTGGATCTCATTCGGCGGCTCAAAGCGAAATACGGAGGATCGGTCGAGGCGGTCATGGGAGCAGCCGCACGCGCCCGACAAGAGCTGCACACGATGGAACATCACGACACCCGGTTGTCCGAGATCGGGAAGCGGCTGGAAACCGCTACATGTGCCGTGCTCGAGAAAGCCGAGCAGTTGACGAAAAAGCGGCGCGAGGCCGCCAAACGGCTGACGGCACTCGTGACCAAAGAATTAGCCGCCGTCAGGATGGAGCAGACCACCTTCCAGATCGCCATCACCGCCGAGGAAGCCTTGACGGGCTTCGGTCCACTGGGCCGGGACCGCATCGAGTTCTTACTGTCCAGTAACGTCGGAGAGCCACTTCGTCCGCTGAGCCGCATCGCGTCCGGCGGGGAGCTTTCGCGCATCATGCTGGCGCTGAAGACGGTGTTGGCCGAGAAAGATCATGTGCCGGTGCTGGTCTTCGATGAGATCGATACCGGTGTCGGCGGAGCCGTGGCGGCGGCGATGGGGACGCGACTACGAAAGCTTGGCGCGTTCCACCAGGTCTTCTGCATCACTCATCTGCCGCAAGTGGCATCACAAGCCGAGTACCACCTTGTCGTGGCCAAGGGCCAGGACGGCAAGAGAACGACGACCTCCGTGAAGGTCCTCACGGGCCTTGGCCGGGAAGAGGAAATCGCGCGCATGATCGGCGGTGAAACGGTGACCAGCAAGGTGCGAGCGACGGCGGCGGAACTGATTGCCGGCGGGAAGGCGAAACGTTGATGCTCAAGCGTCCGAGCGGCTGGAAGAGTTCGTTGCGATGGCCATGGCCGGCAACGAGGCCTTGCATTCCTGCACGACTTGAATGAATAAGGCGGTCAGGGAAGGATCAAAATACGTGCCTGCCCGCTCGGTTAGGAACCGGCTGGCATCGTCGATGGAGAGCGCGCAGCGATCGGGGAGTTCGGCTGTCAAATGATCGAACGTTTGGGCGAGACACACGATTCTGGCCAGGACGGGAATGCCGTTGCCCTTCAACCCGTGCGGGTACCCTGAGCCGTCCCAGCGTTCATGGTGATAGGCGATGATCTGTCCGGCCGCCGCTGGCAAGCCAAGTGGCCGCACGATCCTTCCGCCTATTTCAGGGTGCGCCCGCAGCACGTTGCTATGGTCCGTCGTCACAATTTCATCGTCGGCAAAGCGATAGGGTTCTTTGCCAATCTTGCCGATGTCATGCAGAAATGCGCCAAGGGCAAGAGATTTTTGTTCGTTCACCGTGAGGTTGGTCCGGTTGGCGAGCAGGGTGGCATAAAAACTAACCCGGCTGCAGTGGTTCAAAAGCTGGCGATCTTTGGCTTCAAGGAGATCGGACAGCATGGGAAGGAGGTCAGCCGTTTCGTCGTCCCAGGGAAGCGTCGGACAGCCTGATTTGCCGATCGCCACGTAACCGGCCCGCATCTCACGCCATGCCTCAGCACATTCGGCTTCGGACCCCCACAAACCCGTCGAGGTCTGAAGAAAACGACGAAGATAGTCGAGCCGCTGTTTCTTTTCCAACGTCTGATTCACCAACGTAATTAACTCGGTGACGTTGAACGGCTTGAGTAGATAGCCAGCGGCCCCGTGCCTGATGCCTTCCATCGCGGATTTCAGACTGCCGTAGCCCGTTATAATGATCACTTCGATATCGGCATGATCGTGTTTGATCTCCTGCAGGAGATCCAAACCCTGCCGGTCGGGAAGCTTCTGGTCAAGCGTGATGAGGTCCACCGGCTGGCGGTTGAGCACATCAATCGCGGCTTGAGCGGATTCCGCGGACTGGATATTGAAGAAGGGACGAAGGATGACTTTCAATGCATCGCGGGGTCCTGCCTCGTCATCAATGACCAAGACGGTGGGCTTTTGGGTCGACATGTCCGCTCCGACAGGATTCCCCATATGCTGCTCATGTACGCTGATGCGTTCAATCTGTCAAGCAAAACATATTCTTTTTCAGCTAGTTATACGTTGAAATTCTAGTGGATGTGGTGATCTGCCGCAAGACCCCTATATGTTGTTTCCACGTATGGAGCTCTACGTAGATTCGAATGAGGAGAATCGCACGAATCCCCTATGGGGACTGATGATGCGGGCGATGGGGTTAGTCCTGCACGAGTGGCTCAGGCTCTGGCGGAGCGGATTCATTATCCGGACGGCCGATTCCCAACGTATCCATCCGGTATTTGAGCATGCGCCGGCTGATGCCGAGTTGGGTCGCCGCATGGGTTTGGACATAGTTGTTCTTTTTCAGCGCATCGAGAATGATCTCCCGCTCGAATTCCATGACGGCCTTTTCCAGCGAAAGGCGTCCTGCCAAGGTGTCGTCTCGAAGCGAAGAGGATCGCGTGTCGTTACGCAGGATGGTTGGAAGATGTTCGGGGGTCACGACATCCGACCCCTTCGACCAGATGAAGGCCTGCTCGATGATGTTTTCCATCTCTCTCACATTTCCCGGCCAGGCATACCGCGTGAGCAAGTCGATGGCTTCCTTGGAAAAGTCCTGGTTGGGGCGGTTGTCTTCTTCGATCCGCTTGGACAGGAAATGCTTGGCGAGCAGCGGGATGTCTTCTCCCCGGTCGCGAAGGGGGGGAAGATACAGGGCAATGACATTGATGCGGTAATACAGGTCCTCTCGGAACTGTCCCTTGCGGACCAGTTCCTCCAGGTTCTTGTTTGTTGCTGCGACGATACGAACGTCAACCTTGATGGCCTGCACGCCGCCGATACGGGTAAATTCGCGTTCCTGCAGCACGCGTAGGAGCTTGGCCTGGGTCATGGGGCTGAGATCCCCGATCTCGTCGAGAAACAATGTCCCGCTGTTGGCCAGCTCGAATTGGCCCACGCGGCGAGCTGTGGCATCCGTAAAGGAACCTTTTTCATGGCCAAACAGCTCACTTTCGATCAACGTTTCCGGGAGGGCGGCGCAGTTCAACGCGACGAACGGGCGGTCCCGCCGGCCGCTGTTGTAGTGGAGGGCTTTGGCGACCAGTTCCTTGCCGGTGCCGCTTTCGCCGGTGATGAGCACCGTGGTCCGGCTGTCGGCGACCTGTTCAATCTTGCCGTAAATCTCCTGCATCGGGTGGCTTTTGCCGATGAGGTTGTGGAACGCATACCGCTGGGTGACCTGCGCGCGCAGCTGTTTGACTTCGCGCTCGAGTTCCTGAGAGTTGAGCGCCCGGTCGACAACAATGCGGAGTTCTTCGACGTCGAACGGCTTGGAAAGATAGTCCGCGGCCCCCAACTTCATCGCGTCGACCGCTGTTTTGACGGACTTGGTTCCCGTGAGCATGATGACGGGGGTCGGGTTCTGCTCCGTCCGCAGAGCTTGGAGGACGGACAAGCCGTCGGTGCCTGGAAGAATGACGTCCAGAAGAACGACGTGAGGCGCTTCTTTATGGAACAGGTCGAGACCCTCCTGGGCGTCAGCGGCCTGGATGACGTCGTAGGTCGGCTCAAGCACGGCTTTCAGCGAGGCCCGGACCCGGGCTTCGTCATCGACTAACAGCACACGCTTCTTGACGTTCGACTCACTGCCGTTTTTGGCTGTCATGATGGAATGGCCAACAGGTTGACGAGAAATGTCGTTCCGCTGCCCGGAACGCTCTTGACCTGAATGTCGCCGTGATGCTCTTCGATGATCTGATGCACGATGGTCAGGCCGAGTCCGGTCCCTTCGTGTTCGCCGCTCTCGTGCTTGGTCGTAAAGAACGGATCAAAAATATGCTCGAGATTGGCGGCCTGAATGCCGTGACCCGTGTCCTCGGTCTCGATCTGCACCCATAGCTTACCGCCCGGCTTGACCAGCGGTCTGGTCCGGACTCGCAACACTCCGCCCCGTTCGCTCATCGCGTCCAAGGCGTTGAGAAAGAGGTTGAGAAACACCTGCTTGATCTGCTGACGGTCCAGCATGACATGCGGGAGGTTGGACGCCAACTCTTTTTCGATCTTGATTCCCCGGCTGTCCGCCTTCACCTCAATGAAGTACAGACAGGAAGAGACGATGTCATTCACGTCCTCCTCGGTGAGCTTGGGCTCCATGTATCGGGCGTAATCCAGAATCTCTTCGATGAGTCGCTCGATCCGGTAGACGTCGTCGAGCACGATGCGGCTGAATTCGCGAATGAAGTCGGGGTCATCCTTGCGTTCAGGGGCGAGTTGAATGAACGTCTTGATGGAGGTCAGGGGATTGCGGATCTCGTGCGCAAACCCTCCGGCGATCGTTTCAAGAGACTTCAAGCGGTCGGTGCGCTTCATTAAAGCGTGCGAGCGATGCAAGTCCTCCAGCAGCATTCTGGTGTCGAGCGCATTGGTTGCGGTTTGAGCAAGCGCGTGGAGCAGCGAGCGCATCGACGGGGCGTCACGTTCCCCCGTGCGACTGCGGCCAAGCAGCGAAAATGCGATCAGGCGGCCGCGGCTGATATGCGGGAGGCCGCATTCGACCTGCATGGCAGCCAATGCATCGTATGAAGATGCCCCGTTTCCGTTCTGCGGACTGACAGACTCCGCCATCGTTTGAACGGCCGACGACAGATGCTGGGGCATGGTGTGGGTCAATGAAAGTGTAGCGGGAAAGCAGGGTTCTGCGGCAGCGCCGACGCTGCCGGCGCGCCGGAAGTGTTCATGCTCCCGGTCCAGCAAGTAGATGGCGCCGTGACTCGTGCCGCCCACCCGGCACAGCTCCTGAATGATGCGCTCACCCAGTGCGCCGAGATCGGTCATCGCGCCGATTTCGGTGGAGAAACGAGTGACCAAGTCCAGAAGATCTGTAGGTGAAGCCGTCGATGGTGAGGTAATCTCGGTCGGTCGTACGCTCATAGAGAGAAGGACACGCCGCGATATACGAGTCTTCGCCGACAAGGAACTAGTTCGCTCATTGGTGCAGGCAATGTTCAAACTTGTACAGCCAGGGGAGTATACACTGACCTATCAAAGGGAGCTAGAGGAATTCTGTTTTCCGACAATAGCCACTAAGGCCTGGCCATCGAAGATGGGAAGGATACGAAAGGAGGCGATACCGCATTGTCTCAGGAGTGCAGCGAGACCCGGTTCATCGAAGGTATGGAGGATCCGATGGCGAATCGCTTCCCGCAGGCGGGCAAAATAGTGAAGGAGCGGTTGGGCTTGCGTGCTGAACTCATCCTGATTGGCTTGGCGGAGATGCCGCCGGTAGAGAGGAGAGAGGTCTGTGTTTGGATGGAACGTGGTGAAAATCAGCCCGCCGTCGGGATGCAGCACCCGATGCCATTCCTTCAGCGCGACGAGCGGAGAAGGCACATAGGGGAGTGACAGATTGCAGATTAAGCGGTTCACTGACCCGGTCTTGAAGGGGAGGGCATTCGTCCAATCCGCCTGAATCCATCCGATCGTCAACTGCGGCATGGTCGACTGCCGACCCACAAATCCGGTGGCGAGCTCGCGTTGCAACATGAGCACCGCATGACGCGCCTGTCCGATTCGTTCCCGCAAGCGTCCCACTCCCACCATCATCGGCGAAGGCCGCCCGGTCCAGCTGGCCTGGCCAGCGCGGTACGTGTAATTGACCAGCGTGGTGCGCGTCAAATCGCTTTGTCCCACGCCAGCATCTACCAGCATGGCGCCTGGCTCGAGTGGGCTCATCAGCCCGTACAGATCGTCCAGTAATTTACGGTACTCATGCACATTGCCGAGATGAGGCAACTGGGCGAGATGGGCCGCGCAGAGGGCTTCCCGATTGATTTGAGACCCGTCATGTCGCAGGAAGGTGTATTCCTGCTCGAGGCGGTGTTCTTGCGCCACGTATGGTTGCACCGCGATTTCCTGCTGCGGTGATATGGGCTGCACTGAAAGGACGGCGCCGATCTGTGCAAGGAGCTGCTTGAAGGCGGCGGGGGACGCTCCATGGACGTCCAGATGCCGGTTGGTGATTGGCGAGGAGATGTTCACCAGCCGCGTATGCGTGCCCAAGGCCGTCATAAACGCGTGAGGGAGATCGGTAGGCGGAAAGGCGGTTGAATCCGCCGGACTCGTGACGATGCACAGCGGTGAGCGGATCAGCCGGAGATCTTCCAACGTCGATTGGAGATCGGCACAGCGGCCGGTCACCACGTCGCCGACGAACTGATCCACATTGACGTTCAAACCCAGCAGGTTGCACACGCCGCGTCGCAATCCGAACTGATAATCGGCGATGAGATCGTGTCCGTGGACGGCCATCAGCAGGCCCCCCACATCGATGGCGGGATTGATCAGCAGGAGCAGATCGAGAGGACGGGTGTGCGCGGCGATTTTGAACGCGGCGCGAGCCGCCAGATCGCTGGCGAGGACGACGACCGGCGCTTGAGGCCAGGTATGCCGTACGAATTCGATGACCTTTTCCAGATCGTGCTGCATGCTGCGCAACGTGGTCTGTTGTAGCTCGCCCTCGCTGTTGCCGAGGTGATTGGTCGAATCGTAGCGGAGGAGGCGGAAATGATGCTCGGCCAAGTAATAGGAGAGCGCGGTATAGTCCGAGGCGGTTTGCCCATATCCGGGCGCGATGATGATGGTTGGCCGATTGGGATCCGCCAGTTGGCTCAGATGGTCGTCGGTGATCGCAATCACCTGACCACGGGCGTTGCGGCATTCGCGCGGCACGCTGACGACCGGCGCTGGAATGGACAACGCCTCGCCGGATCTCTGGGCGCGCAAGAGTTGTCTGAGGACCCGATTCAGTTCGCGTTCCGCATAGGGGGTCAGCGATTCGAAACGCAGGCCGGCCCGGCCCGCACTGGCCGTGTTTGGCGCATGGAACGCGCTGGGGGCCGTCGGATCAGCAGCGGTCCAGATGATGTGGCCCGCCAGCACGGCGTCCGGCGCTCCAGGCTCATGAGAACCCGGTTCGCTGCGGTGATCGGGAGCAAAATGAATCCTGAGGCTCCCTGTCAGCGCTTCGGGACGTTCCCCCACGACGACACAGGCGCCGGAACGGCTCAGGTTCATCACCTGTGCGTGAGGGCGCGTGGCAGGCTCCTGCCGCTGGGATGTTTCGAGACGGGCGGTCAAAGCGGTGGTTACGCGGACCGTTTCACGCCGATCGTGTTCCGCGAGATCGGGGGAGAGAGGCTGGCCGGTGGCTTCAAGTCCGGGCGCGGTGGGTAGACGGACATCTAGCGTGAAGGCAAGGGATCGCTCACGAGCGGCTGCGATCAGCGAGGCAAGGACGGCCGTTTCAGTCTGCGTTGGTCCACGGAAGTGCACGATGAGCTGCGCTTCTGACTGGATCGACAGCCCGGTGTCTGCCGCTGGCAAGGTTCGCATATGAGCGAGGCCGCTGAGCTCCAGTGTCGCGATTGCGGTCGTCACCCAGAGGACTGCCTCCTGAGGCGGTGTGGCCGGGAAGTCGTCAGGCAATCGGATGCAGGCCCCGCCCACGCTGAGATTTACGACCGTTCCTTGCCAGGTGGATGATCCTCTTGCAATCTTTGCCGGTAGCATAAGCTCGGCTCGTGGATTGTTGCGGCGCTCAGTGCGTCCGGCGCCGACAAGATCTTGAGCCGCCGCGGTTGGGCCGGCAGGTTGAGCTTCGGGCGTCCGGTCGACGGTGAGAGCGTCAGCTCCTTCCGGTTGAGCGGAATGGACCGCTGGAGCGACTTTAGTCGGCAGACGGACGATCATGCGGAAGGGGCCTGCTGCCGGCGCCGACACGTCGAGAGTTGCGCCGAGCTCTCCAGCCAAACGATACAGTCTCCGGACATCAAGCGTCTCGGGCAGAGAAGATACGACGCGCCCCATGGGGTTCACGGTCTCGGTTTCGGTGATAGTGAGGTGAATGTGGGTGGAGGGGGGCAGAGGAAAGAGGGTGGGGGCGTCAGCTGAGTCGGCCAGCCCGCCGGCGCTTGTTGCCAGCGCGAGCATATGAGGCCGCTCGACGGTGGCCAGATAGGCATCCGCATACGCCAGCAGCTGCCGGAAAAATTGCGCGGTGGTCTCCAGATCGCCGGCGTAATCCGGAAGCCCGGAGCCGAGAGCGGGACTGAAGTTGCTGTGTCCTACGCCCGGAGATCGCAGCACATCAGCGAGCAGGCGATTGATCACGTGAGTGATCCGGGCAGGGTCGGCCACACGGGTCAACCGCTGAACCAGCTCGGCCGATGTAGCGGCCTGGCTGAAGAACGCCTGCAAGCGATCGAGGAGGCGGGATTCGCGGAGAGTGTCGGTCAAGTGCTGTGATTCGCGCAAGAGAGTGGACAGCGGTTGCTCAAGGGCTTGCGAGAGTTCGGTGACTTGCCGCACGACCGACTGGAATTCTTCGGCGCGCTGCCATGAATGGCGGGTTTCCGCCCGAGCGGCGGCCAATCTGCTTTCCCGCTTCTCGATGGCCTCCTTCGCGCAAAATAACAGCTCGGTCAAGAAAGCAGGAGAGTGTTTGTAGAGGAACAGATCCATCCCCATATGGAGCGCTTCGAGCGCCGCTGCTGAATCGGTGCGGGAGGTCTGTAAGATGATCGAGGCATAGGGAGCGTGCCCCTTCAAGTCGGTGACAAGCGTCGAAGGAGTCTGGGGGAGGCAACCCTCGTCGATGAGCACGAGAGCCCATGCACCCGAGTGGGCGAGGATCATTCGTTGGGCTTCGTCGGCCGAATATGCGACCTCGATGCGGACATCGGAAAAGAAGCCGCGCAGGCTGATCGTGACGAGTTTAATTTCTTCGGCGTGCTCATTGACGATGAGGATTGATATTGGCTCGCTCTGCGGCATCGACTCGTGTCCAAAAGAAACACGGTTCCAGAGCGAGAGAAGTCACCATCCCTGCGCCTCAGGAAGTCACACGGGCCGCCCGGGGACAAGGGAAGACGAATTATCCGCTGCTCGGGGTCGATAAGTGCTTAACACAGGTCTGTGCAAGAAACCCAGCCTGGCGGTGGAGGAAAGGGCTCCTACTTTCGTAGGGGAGAGAGGGGAGGCGCACGGCTACTGGGTGCTCGCCGTCGAGGAGGACGGACAGCTGCCGGGCGTCATATACAACAGGTAGTTGCCCATTCCGTGTTGTAGGTCCCGTTTGTGAAGGGGATGATGATGGACCATCACCATCTCATAATCATCGTCCTTGCTGATCGTAAAGCCTTGTGGATCTTTATAGACTTGATGGGGTTGGAACTCGAGGAATGTGCCGTCGCTCAACACGTCGGGCACGGTGCGCAATAGAGTCTGTTGTTTCGTCTTGTTCTCCAGCGCGATCAGCAAGAGTTCGTCGTGTCCATGGGGATAGGCAAATTTTACACAGCCATCCATGGAGAATTTCAACGCCGCGCTGTGAACCTGTACGCCGGGCTTGATCTCGATGCCTTCATCGGTCTGATCGGGACCTCGTTGAGCGAATTTGCTGTAGCACACGACATTGACGCCGACTTGATACACGTCCATCTCTTTCACCGGCTGGTCGTCGGGCGCCATGTACATGGTGAAGCTGGCCATCACGTTTTTGGTAGGGGGGGCCTTGTGATAAAACGCCACGACGGACATCAGGTGTTGTCCCTTGGCAAGTTTGACACCGTAGCCGTCAGGAAATTTCGCTTCCGTCATCTCGAGCCCGGCTCCACTGAAAAAGAGAGGTTCGCCGGGACAGGAGACGCTGGGCTTGTCGTTGTTGAGCATGAGGATGTGATGGAGATAATTGCGAGGAAGCGGTTTCCCTTCCTTGGTGAAAACGGCGGACTTAAAGCCCACCATGTACATGTCTTTGGGAAGTTGGAAAATGTGCTTCGGCATCGACGCCGCCAAGTCGCCCTCGTGTCCGGAGGGGAGGTCGATCGGTCCGAACGTGAGGGTGACGGTATGATCTTTGATCGTCACCACGGTCTTGATCTGATTTTTCAGCGTAGGGACGGCATGGTGGTTGTGGCCGCCGTCTGCCAGGACCGGCGAAGGACAGAGCCACAGGGCTGCGAGAAGCGCAATCCAGCGCATAGTTCCTCCAAAGAAACGTGAGTTTTCGAAATGGCGGCGCCTGGACGCTGAAACGCATCGCCTGTGTCCGAGTCTGCCGATCATCACGGCGCTCCTGGAACCGGGGTGAGTCGCTTCCATTGATAGGTGCCGCCGTGTTCGCGCGGTGGGATGTTCTTATGGGTGCCGACCCTTGTGTACCACCAGACGCCTTTGGCTTCCTTCCCGTCTTCTGAGAGCAGCAGCTCAAAACCGCCCTCTCGATCGTTGCCCGGCTGCTGCCAGGTTCCCTGCCAGAGCCGGTTGGAAAACTGTGTCGTGGTGAAGCGGCCGTTGTGCTGCGTGTAGGGACCGTTGCCGGCCTTGTCCAACGTCGCTCGATACCGCTTGTCGTCTTCCACCTCGAGAATCTCCCAGTCGCCGCTCAAATCCGGAGCCGTGTGATCGTTGCCGGATGCCGTAAATGCATATGCCGGCGACGAGGGTTGCCGAACATTCAGTCCGACGGCGCCTCCCGCATTGCGAAACGATTCATGCCAGGACAATAGGACCCATTGTCCGTTCCGGCGCTCCAGCACCCCGGTTTCGCGCAGGGGTAGCAGCGACTTGTGCGAGTCTTTGCCGGTGTCGGTCGTCACGGTTCGAATGTAGTCGACCTCCATCGCATACCAGGCCAGATCACCCTTCGTCCATACTTTCAACTCCCGAATGGGGATTTCGATCGCGGCCGCGGACTGAAATTCTTCCAGGAGATCCTGCTCGAAACGCGACCAGCCGACATATTTTCTGCCTCCGATCGTATAACTGGTGATGTCGGGGTCGTGAGCCATCATGCGAGACAGCGTGTGGAGGTCCTTGTCGGCATTGGCCCGCACGAGGGCCCGCAGCGCCGCCTCAGCACTTGGATCGTCAGAGGCCAAGCTCACACACGCCGATGCGCAGAGGGCCATCGCACTCAAAAGGCAGACAAAGGGATTCGAAGTGAACAACATCTCGAGTTGCCCCAGATAGTCGGTATCACGGATGGTGTACGAAGGAGTGTGTGGCTAGACCCTGAGGCTACATGGCCGGTAAGGTCTTGTCAATGGCCAGACTCCCGACTTTCGCCGGCGTCGTATACGCGCACACGACGACGGTCACGTTGTCTTCGCCTCCTCGGGTCAAGGCCGCTTCGACGAGCTCATGACATGCGCGGCGGGGATGGTTGTGTGTTCGGGCCAGAATCGAGGCAATGGCCGCGTCGTCGAGCATTTTGGTCAATCCGTCGCTGCAGAGCAGCAAGGTGTCGTCGAGCGCCAGGGGGATCGAGGTGAGGTCCGGCGTCATATCCAACCCCATGCCGAGACCTTTCGCCAGCACGTGCCGATCCGGATAGGCGCGGGCCGTCGCCTCGTTGATCAATCCGCGCTCGAGCAAGACGGCGACCAGCGTATGATCACGCGTCAGTTGCGTCAGGCTGCCGCCATGAAACCGGTAGGCCCGGCTGTCTCCAAGGTGGGCGATATATGCCACTGGGGGAGATGTCTGTGCAATCGTCATGGCGACGACCGTCGTTCCCATTCCTTTGAGAGCCGGATCTTCCCGCACCTTCTCATGGAGTGCGCGATTGGCGTCGATCACTATTTCGCTCAGACATTTGCCCTGCACCTCCGGCTCGAGATCCTTGGCCGCAAGCAGCGCCTTTGCCCGTTGGGTGGCCGTGTCGACAGCCACGTGCGCGGCGACGTCTCCAAACGGATGGCCTCCCATGCCGTCGGCAACGATCCAAAACGTGCAACTGTTGATTGCGGCGAACACATCCTGGTTCGTGCTGCGCACATGGCCGGTTTCTGTGCGACCGACGCCCAACCATCGCGGAGATTTTTTCATGGATTCACCGCCTCATTGGACGATGAGGGCCGATCGCAGGCACCAATCGAAGGCGGACCGTAACGCGCCACCATCTGCTGAAACAGGAGTTCGGCCAAAGGTTCAAGGTTCCGGGCATCAGCGGCGTTATAGCGAAGCAGGAGGTCCAGCGCCGCGGCATCCCCGCCTCGCCATCGATGCCACAACCGCACGGCATCCCAACCATCCAGGCTTTCAATGGCGACATCGCGGTAAATCTGCATTTCTCGCTCGATGAATTTCAATCCGCCCTGGAGTCCGAGGCGGCGTGCGGCAAAGCACAAGTCGAAATGCGGCTTGTTGAAATTCAATCGGGGAAACGCGGTTTGCAAGTAGGGAATATCGAAGACACTGCCGAAGAACGACACGAGAAGGTCAGTCCCCTCGAGCGCATCGAACAAGCGATCTTCTGTCAGGGTCTCCCCGCGGACCAGGCTCTGCATGCGCCCGTTTCGATACAGCCCCACGACGGTCACAAGTCCCCCATCCCGGGCGGACTGGCCCGTCGTTTCAATATCGAGGTAGAGCGCGCGATGACGGAACGTGTCGAACAGCCGCCAATGGTCGCGGCTCTTCAGACAGGCTCGAAAAAAATCGGCTCCGCCGCCGGCGAGCCATGTTTGTGCGGTGGCCAGCGTGCCGTCATACCAGGATTTTTTCATCGAGGAGATGTAAGATATCGCAGGACGGCTGAGAAAAGTGGACCAATCGGCAATGCCGTCCTGCCACAGCCGGCGTTCGGTTGCAGGACCGATTCCCTTGAGCAGCACAAAGGTGGAGGTGAGCATCGCGACGGCTGATTGTAGCCTTGATTTCACCAGTTAAACAAGCTAGAGTCCGCGATGGGAGCGGGTTTTCAATGTCTCGCTCTTTGGAAGGAGCTCGTTTGCTCATTGGCTGACCCAGGTAGGAAGATTCGCATCACCGTTGGAGCCGTGCAAGTGGAAGCGGAGCTGAAAAGCACGAAAACGGCCCAGGAAGTATATGCGGCGCTCCCTGTCGAAGCCCCCCTCAATACCTGGGGCGAAGAGTTTTACTTCAAATTGAACGGGGTGAAAGACTACCGAGAGACGGCCACCAATCAGGTCAAAATTGGCGATGTCGCCTTCTGGGGGGCCGGCCAGGTGCTGGCTATTTTCTTCGGCCGTACGCCGATGAGTCTTGGGCCCGACCCCGTTCCGGCGGACCGTGTCAATGTCATTGGTCGCATCACGGGCGATGCGACGATGCTGCGGCGTGCGATGGAAGCTCCGGTGATTCGGGTCGAACGGGTATGACCGATGCGGCTGTCGAAAGAGCGGGTCAAACACATGGTTGAATCCCTGGTGACACGGCTGGTCCAAGACGGTCATGTCACGCTGACGGGAACGTCAAAGGCGCTCTCGGAATCATTAGACCAGGTCGTCACGGAGGAACTGTCGGTCGAGGATCGGTTGAACAGCGAGGTCCGTCAGTTGCTGAAAACCTACGAACATCAGATCGAAGCCGGCCAAGTCGACTACCAGAAGATGTTCACGATGATCAAGCAGAAACTCGTCCGTGAGCGAGGCATCATCTTGTAAAGAGCGTAAGGAGTGAGCCGTCAGGGGTAAGGCGATACAAAGAACCTGTTCGCTATTGACGCCTAACGCTCTCACCACTTACCTGTTCTATATGTTGAGCGAAGACAAGGTCAGCCATCTCTCGCACGTCATCTTATCGGCGGTGAAAAAGAGCCCGCTGGTGCAGGTCAACAGTGATGATGGACGGATCTTGAAAGAGATCAAGCGGGTGCTTGCCAGTGAGCTGGCTCAGGAACAAGACATTGACCGAAAGGTTCGGGCCAAACTTGGATCCTATTCTCGCGGCATCGTCGAAGGGAGCCCCGAGTGGGAGGTCTTGTACCGCAAGACCTTCGAAGAGGAGACGAGAAAGCATGCAAAGTGACGGCAGAGCTCTGAGACAGGGAGGAACAACATGAAAGTGTGGTCAGTCGTCTTGACACTTCTGATGCTGGTCAGCGTTACGGCCTGCATGAAAAAGGCGAAGCCGCTCGTTCCCTTGGCGCTGGATCGCAGCGCCGTACCTCAGGCTGTGACCTTGACGGAACAAGGGACGCAAGCCTATCAGACCCATCAGTTCCAAGAAGCGAAGCAATACTTTTCTCAAGCGGTGACGGCCGCCCCCCAATCGGGGCAAGCGCATTACAATTATGCCTTGGCGCTCAACGCATTGGGCGATGTCGATGACGCCCGGCAGCACTTTATTGAAGCGGCCAACCTCGCGCCAGGCGACAAGACGATTTGGGATTCACCCCCCCTTCATCAGTACGGCAATCCGCAGAGCGAGAAGACCACCAAAGAACATCGTACGACGACGAGCCGCCCGACGTTTGGCGGCGGGCCTCGCTAGGAGGAGAGACGTGGCAAAAGAACTCATGGTAGGGGACCGGGCACCGGACCTGTCCCTGCCTGACCAGCACGGCAATCCGGTGGCGTTGAAGGCCTTCCGGGGCAAGCAGGTGGTGCTGTATTTCTACCCGAAGGACGACACGCCAGGCTGCACGAAGGAGTCGTGCGATTTTCGCGATGTGGAATCCCAAATTGTCCGAGCCGGGGGCGTGATACTCGGCGTGAGTTTGGACGGCAAGGAATCACATCAGAAA
>DATIGH010000217.1:0-9265 GCA_035454845.1 Nitrospira sp. | reverse complement strand
CGCTCGCACATAGCTGGCTCGGCTTGTTTTCGACGAGAGAAATCGGCTCCTTTGGGCAACTGGTCGAAGGTGTCATCTGGAATGTCGTGTTCGCATGGATCGCCGCCCTGATTTTTGGACCGGTCTACAACTGGCTGGCACAAAAGGCCTGAGCCGGTGCCGAAAGGGCCGCAGCGGAGAGTTGAAAGGCGACATTCTGCAGGAAGCTTGGCATGCATAATTGGATGATGAATGGGTGGGGTATGGGGTTCGGACTCATTTTCTGGTTGCTAGTCCTTGCTCTGCTGGTCGCCGGAGTGGTGTGGTTCGTCCGTTCACAGGCTGATGTTGGTATACGATCACAACAGCGGCGCTCTGTTGGCCTTGACGTGCTTGAAGAGCGCTACGCGCGCGGAGAGATTGATCGGGAAGAGTATCTCCAGAAAAACGCGACCTCACTGATCAGTTATAAACTCTGTGAATCTCGATGTGAGAAGAATCTTGCCTTAGGTAATCCACCGCTGAGTGCTGATCCTAGCGGTTAAGGCTGCCAGAGGTCCGCTTCTGGGTCTAAATTTCACAGAGATCGGCGCTCTTTGAAGTCTGCGACCGTTAGTTTCAAGCAGCTAGAACTCCACCTCGGCGTCGAACTTGAAGGTGACATCTGACGTGGCGTCAGACACGCCGAACAATGCGCCGGCGGCAAACTCCCATTTCGGCATACTATCTCCAAACTCAAGATAGGCAACCGGCCCTAGCCGGTGCTTCTGCTCGTCGAAGCTGCCTGCATGCGATAAGTCTTCGATCTCGCTATAGCCTTCGAGGCCGAGCCCGAACTTCTCACCAAACTCATGCTTGAGTCGCCAGTTGACCTTCAGCTCCAGGCTGTCGATCTCAACGTGGTTGCCAACTTGACCGACGAAGAATGTGTTGATCGTAAACGAGTCGCGTCCCGACACATACTTGGCCAGAGGACCGAACAGGATCTCATCAGGATCGCCGTCCTGGAGCGCAAACTCATAGAGTGAGCGAAAGGCAAGCCCTAAGCCATTACCCTGGCGTTCTATGATCTCGTATTGGGCGCCGATCTCAAGCCGGTGGGCCCTGAGGCTCTCACCGATGTTCTGCCGGAACGTGGCCTCGACAATGCCTTCCCAGCGGCCGGTGAAGCCGTATTTTGCCTCCAGCTCGTGCGACTGCCGCCGTCTCTCGTCCTCGCCTGGTCCCGAATAAATAGCTCCATGCTCTTCGAGCTTGAGCTCGCCCTTCTCAACGTCCGGCGAGCGGACATAGAACTGCGCATTCGCAGGCACACTCGCCATGCTCGTCGACAGGCCAATAACAGCCGAAACGATTGTCAGTCGTACGCACGCAGCTAGGGTTCTTTTCCGCTTCATCCCACCCCCCCCGGCCTTTCGATGTCTGCACCCAGTAGGTTAGCGTTCGTGGAGACATGCTATGAATGAATTTCATTCAACATAATATTTGCATGAAATGCATATCGAGCTACTTGGCTAAGGAATCCTCCATGGTCTGCTTTGGGTCAGAAGCCGACATCGGCGTGCGCTTTGCGCATGTCCGCGTTACCCCACTTAGTAGACATGCTCAGCGTCGGGGATCGATGTCTGCGAAGTGCCAAAAACGGTCATCATCGGGGAACCGCGTTTTAGCTAACGCTCAAAGCTGGCCTACCCGGGACTCTCTTCCAAAGATATCCCAGAACCCAATCTCAGGGGCCTACTGATAAATGTGTCTCAGGAGCGCTGCACTGCCACAGAGGTTCAATGAGCGTCTCCAGCATGGTCGTCATCCGCATCCTTCTCCTGCATTACTTCGTCGTGGCTCGGCGCTTTCTCTGACAGAGCATGATATTCTTCGGGCGACAGATCTGGCAGCTCGCGCAGGAAGGCCACGACATCCCACAGCATGTCGTCGCTATGCGTTACGCCCCAGGCCGGCATGCCCGTTGCCTTGATGCCGTGCTTTATCACCCAAAATTCTTCCGCGGCTGTCATGTCGCTTCCCCGACGCAGCTCGGGAGCCCTGGGGTAAAGCCCGCGGCTGATCTCGGTGCGCTTCATGCCAGGCGCTAGGTGGCAGCCAGCACACATGTTGGCATACTGTCCAGCGCCTGAGGCCACCCGGTAGGCCTTGTCGAGATCGTCGGGCACGGCGATGTCTGCGGCGCGCAGGGCGACGGATCGCTCCCGCGCCGTCTCAAGCAACCAGAAGACGGGCTGGGCGTGGGGAATGTCAGCGGCGACATTGTAAAGGCCTGCGAAGACGGCAATGGCAGCTGCAACAATTGCAACCAGTAGCGCGCCCGCGGCGCCCAGCGCAATGTAGCGGACCTTTGTTACCGTGGAGGCTGTGTGAGTCATACTATGCCCTCGCCCGACATGTTGTGGCCAGCGTCTATTCCTCCATGGCCTCCATGGCATTGTGCATGTGCGCCTCGCAGCCTTTCATGTCGTTCTTGCCCATCATCTCTTCGGCCATTGCCAATTCATTCGTCGCTTTCGTCTTGGCGTCACCATCAGGCAGCGCCTGGATATCGGCATTCATCGCATTCATAGCAGTTTCGTCGCATGTCATCTTGTGCGCCTCGTGAGTGAGGGCAGCAGTGAGCTGGGCACTCACGACTGTCGCAAAAATAACGGCACCAACACAAACCCTCGCGAAAACAGACTTACTCATAGTGCTTCTCCTCTTTCTCAATCTCTTCGGCCCTAAACCCGTTGGGTTGTCAGACCTTGATGCCGTCGCGTTTGAGGTCCTGTTTGCCTGCGAGTTGTGCGAGCGTACCCGGCGGCGGACGATACCAACCCGGGTCAGCGTAGCTTGTGAGATTCTCCCGCACCTTGAGGATGGTGAACATGCCGCCCATGGTGATGTAATCGTAAGGGCCGTTCGCACCGACCATGGGTATGCTGTTCGCCGGTATGGCCATGTGCATGGCATGTTCTGCATGATCGCCCATGCCAGCCTCGCCCATGGTCATATAGGCGGGGATCACCGGCCTGATTTCGCGATTGAGCCGGCGGGCATCCACGCCGATCATGTTCGGGCCTTCATGGCCCATTTGATTCATGACGTGATGCGTCATGTGACAATGCATCGCCCAATCACCCGGGTTGTCGGCGACAAAATCGACCGTCCGCGACGACCCGACCGGGACTAGGATGGTGGTCTCCGGCCATCGAGCAGTTGGCGGGATCATGCCCCCATCGGTCTGCGTGACCCAGAATGCATGACCGTGCAGGTGAATCGGGTGGTGATCCATGGCCGAAAGGTTGACGAGGCGCAGCCGGACACGATCGCCGCGCTTTGCTACCAGCGCTTCGGTGCCCGGAAAAGCCTTCGCATTTAGCGTGAGAGTGTTGAAGCCAGCGAACACCCGCGGATCTGGGCGGAAGGCCCCTGGCTTGATGTCCCATTCGCTGAGCATAAAGGCGAAGTCGCGATCAGGCCTCGGTTCAGCCGGACGTCTCGGATGGATCACCATGAGCCCCATGACCCCAAGCGCCATCTGGATCATCTCGTCATGGTGTGAGTGGTACATGTGGGTGCCGTGCTGAACGAGCGGGTACTCGTATTTGAAGGTCTCGCCTGGCTGAATGACCTTTTGACTGAGGCCGCCGACCCCGTCCATGCCGCTTGGAAGGATGATACCGTGCCAATGGATCGAGGTCGGTGCTGGCAGCTTATTCGTCACATAGATTCGAATGTGGTCGCCTTCGACGGCCTCGATGGTTGGCCCGTGGACCCGTCCATTGAAGCCCCAAAGCATCGCCTTCAGACCAGAAGCGAACTCGTGCATGACCTCTTCGGCCACAAGGTGGAAGACTTTGATGCCGTCCACGATTCTGAACGGAAGCGTTGCGCCGTTTGGCGTGATCACCGGCGTGTAGTCTTTGCCCGGTTCTCCCGGAGGCACGTCTTCACCCGGCTCGATGGTCCGCGCGGGATGAACCGTCCCTTTGGCGACGCTCATCCAATCACTAGCGCCTTTGACCTGATCCGGGGCTGAAGGTTGTGACGTTGGGTTGGAACCCATATCGTGACCTTCATGGCCCATTTGCGCCAGGGTAGACCCAGGCGACAGTACGGCCGCTGCTGCGCCGAACCCGGCGAGGCCGACGGCTTCTCGTCTCGTTAGTCGCATCAATGACCTCCTGCCTCTCTCTGAGGCGCTGAAGCTGTTACGGTGACCCCGTCGGCATTCTCCTCCGCCGGCAGCTTGCCCTTCAGCAGTTGGGCAAATAGCCAGCGCTCCCGCCAGTAGGTGGTCAGCGCCCCGACATATTCCTCCGCGGCCTTGATCTGCTGCTCCTTAGCCTGGAGAAGTTGGAAAACTCCGATCTGCATGGCGTTGTACTGGCGCTCGGCAGACTTGAGCAGCCGCTGCGACTGTGGGATCACGGTGTTGGCGTAATAGAGGGCGGTCTGCCGGGCCGACAGGAGCTTGGCGCGCTGCGCGCGTGCGAGCGATCGGGCGCGCACTGCAAGCGCGGTATATTGATCCCGTGCTTTCATGATCTCCAGCCGCGCCGCAGCCTTTCGGGCCCGCCCCCAATCGAACAGCGGAATCTCCGCCGCGAAGCTGGGGCCTGCCTCATTCTCGGAGTCTTCGCGTTCGATTTCGGCGCCGGCATCGAGTTGCGGCACCAGAGAGGTGGCTTTCACCACACGGTATTTCCGGCCTAGCGTGAGGATCCTTTGTCGCGTCGCCCCGAGGTCTATACTCGCTGCGATAACCCTCGACTCTGCATCGCTTGTCGGGAGTTCACGGCCCGGGATGGAGGGAAGACGGTCGGCTGAGCGCCATTGCGTCTGCGACCCCGTTAGACCCATGAGGCGGTTGACGCGTTCACGCGCTTGACTGGCTGCAATTTGGGCTCGCGCTAGTCTAACGCCCACCTCGACCTGTTGCGCGATCTCGCTCTCGAACTCGTAGTCGGTGATATTACCGGCCTCGCGCAGAACCTTGGCCGACTCGGCCGACGCTTTAGCGGATTGAACCGCCTGCGTGAATACACCGGCGAGCTGCTTTTGCCCAAGATAGTCGACAAAGGCAAGATAGGTTTCCCCAGCGACCTGCATGACCTGAGCGGTCACCTTCAGCTTGGCTTCCGCCAGTTCGGATTCGGCTACGCGCTTCCGCAACGGGATATATAGAATGTCGATGACCTGGAGGGCGATGTTGAAGGTGTAGTCCGTGGGCCCGCTGCCGGAGGTAGGAAAAGTGACGGCGCCATCAATGATGGGGTTCTTCCACAAGCCAGCCTGCACGAGGTTCGCTTGAGCGATGCCGAGATCGGCATAGACCGCCTGGAGGTCGCGATTGTTGAGGAGCGCAATCTGCACGGCGGTCTCCGCCGTGAGGGGCCGAACGAGGAGGTTCTCGATCGTCGAGCGGACGTAAGGATCTGCGTACTGCCCGGCGTCCCAGCTGATCTGCTGCCCGAGCCGCCCTTCGACCGTGTCTGCAACCTCATAGAACGATCCTTCGGGAGACAGCGTTTGGCAGCCCGCAAGAAGCAGCAGCGCCAGGGTTAGCGCCCCGCGACAACCATATCGTGATAACGAGAACATCGTCGCCTCCTCACTGATCATGCTGGTGAGGGGGAGAACCCGTGTCCGGAGCCGATGCCGCGGCCGGCTCGCCCAGATTAGGTGCGACGGGCTCCGCGTCGGGACCCTGAATCGGCGGCACCGTAATGGGTGGCGCGGCTTGCGCATAAGGACTGGCGGGATGGTTGAAGGGTACCACCAGCTCGCCATCCTGCCTGTGATGGCATCCGGCCAAGAGACTGAAGAGTAGAAAAGCAATGGCGCTCCGTATCATGTCGCCCCCCTTTTCGATTGCTCATGAATCGAAACGGCAAGCGGCCGTTCCGCTCACCGCGATCACGAAGGAGGGCTAGATACGCAAGCGCCGAGTACTCAGGTAGATGTTGGAGCCGTCGAGCGAGGCAACAAACGGCGGTCCGGTTAGCCTCGGCTCCCGATCCAGTTTGAGGCAGATAACCGGAAAACCCAGCATAGCCGCAGGCGGCTCGTGCTGCGGCGCGTGGCTGAGAATCGCCTTCCCGCTGTCGAAGAAACGGGCGGCGACCCAGCTGCTACAGGCTTTGCAACAGCTGCTCTCTTGCTTCGTCGCGCGGTGGGCGCATTCGGCTGCTCCATGCTCGGAGTGCGCCGGTGCGGCGTTAGCGCCGTGCGCGTGACCTACGTCCGAGGCGAAAGCGGTGACGATCGGCCCACAGGGAAAAGCAAGCAGCGCAGCGATGAGTCCGGTCACGAGACACAGCCTCGACCGGAACCGAAAACCCTGGCCTCGAGTAAAGCGAAGGATCATGCCGAAATGATAGAGGTTAGGTCATGCATCGGTAAAGTGAGATCGTCTTAGGCTTGGCGGGGCGGCCGAGATTTCACGTATATGTTACATAAATGGCGCAGCCCGAAGCCAAGGCGAATGTTGCCCGGTTTCGTTGCCGAGACGCACCTGCAAGGCTAAACTGCCTCGAGGGGGCTCAGGACAATATGCTGACCCTGGCGATGAAAAGAGGCTACTTTCGAGCCGGGCTCGCATTAGCGAGTTTGGCATGGGTGGCTCTTATTGCACCGCCAGTCGCAGTGACCTTTGGTCACGGGAAGAACGCACTTCACTGCCTTACGCAAAACCATAATGGCGTAACACGTAAAGATGCTGTCCATTCGATCCAGCACCAGCACGGAACCCGAATTCCGGACGAAGCGCCTGCAAAAGGCGACCATGGGCCGACCTGCTGTAAGATTTTCTGCTTGGCCGCGCTCACACCGAACAGCGGCTCTGGCCTCAACCTAAGTTGGCCAGCTGATCCGGTCTTCTCGCTGCTGAAGCCTATCGTTTCGGGTCGAGGAACGAACCCACCCGATCACCCGCCCAAATCCTCTCTGCCACTCCTAACCGCATAGCGAAGTGATTTTCGCCATGCTTCGTCTACGGCAGACGAGGAATTCGCCATGCTCAATCAAATGGGAATTAGTTGGCAATCTCCGCGCGTCACGCGTCTGTGTGAACCGGAACACTGGTTTCTCGCCGCAATTTTGACAGCGCTAGTGCTCTATGGCCCACACTCGGCCAGCGCTGCACATCTCGACGAGGCAACGCCCGCCTGCGGTGACACCGGTTCGTTACCGCTTGAGACCCTCGGCAGCGACAAGAAGCAACGCACACTCCTATTCCAACAAGCTGCAGCCTGTGTGAGCGAGGGAAAAGCCCTACGGGCGATCACTATTTTCAGCGCTCTGATTGAGATCGACCCCAAAGACGCTGCAGCCTATCTAAACAGGGGAAGCGTCCAGGGAGCTCTCGGCGAAAAGGGGCTGGCGATGAGCGATTACAGCACGGCAATCAGTCTGCAGCCCGACCTTGTCGAGGCCTGGTACAACCGCGGCACTACGCTCGCTCATTTGCGCCAGTATGAACTCGCAATTGCAGACTTTACAGAGGCGATAAGGTTGAAGCCGGATCTTGCGCTTGCCTACTGTAATCGTGGTTACGCGAATTTCCAGCTGAGCCGTTATGATGAGGCCCTTGGCGACTACACGAAAGCCATCGCGCTCGACCCGCGAAGACTCATCTACTGCTATTTCCGTCGCGGCACGTTCTACTTGACGATTGGAGCCTACCAGAAAGCGGTCGACGATCTCACCAAGGTGCTCGAACAGAAGCCTTCAGAGGCCATCGCCCTCAGCCGACGCGGTCAAGCTTATGAGGGGTTGGGTCAGCTTGACAGAGCGCGCGACGACTTCCGCGCGGCCCTGGAGGTCAATCCTAATCTTGAAAGCGCGAGCGAAGGGATCGGTCGCCTGACGGAGCATTAAGAGCATAGCTGAGCACCCGAGTGAATATCTCATCTTTGCGTCGGGGTTTGAGCAGCAGCTCCTACAGCAGGGCGTGGAGTAGATCAATGACGGATCATTTCGCACATACGGTTATGAGGCCCGCGCGTCAAAACGAGCGGGCCCTCAAAATTTCCGGCTGGCTTACGGGCGTTTACTTTTTGATCGAGTTGGGAATCGGCCTTTACACCGGATCTGTTGCGGTTACCTCGGACGCGTTTCACACATTCTCGGCTGTCGGTGGCGTCGTGCTGGCGTTCATCGCGGCGCGAATCGCCCGCCGGCCTGCCGACCTGGCCTGGACCTTTGGAAGCTATCGCGCCGAAATAATCGGTGCGCTCCTCAACGGAGTCTTCCTCGCTGGCATGGCGGTACTTGTACTGATCATGGGCGCGATGCGATTGCAGCATCCCATCGATCTGCCACCCGCCCCTCTCCTTGCAGCGGCAGCCGGTGGACTGGTCACCGAGCTTGTGGCGTTGCGGTTACTCTATGGAGGGCAAAAGGGCGATCTTAATCTCCGTGGTGCCTTTTGGCATGTCATGCAGACCTTTATCGGCAGCATATTGATCATCATCACCGCCGCGATCATTTACTTCACAGGCTTTCTTGCCATTGACCCGATTCTAGGCATGGCGTTTGGTGTAGTGCTGTTATTAGCATCCTGGGGCATCATTCGCGATTCCCTCACAATATTGATGGAAGGCGCACCGAAAGGCGTAAACCTAATCGAAGTTGCAAATGCATTGATCGAACTTGACGGAGTCAACGACGTCCACCACCTCCACGCCTGGAGTCTCACTTCGGGGAAGACTGTTTTCTCAGCCCATCTCCGCACCGACGAAGCCTCCGGCGCACCTTCCGTCCTGGAACAGGCACATAAGCTGTTGCGCAAGCGTTTCGGAGTTTACTTCTCGACGCTTCAGGTTGAGACGACCTGCTTGGATGAGGACCACGCGAGAGACATCGACATCTCGGAGCAACTCCGCATTGGATAAACAGGTCTGTTTGGTGCAAACCAAGGGCCAGAAGGTCGTAACGCGGAGTTGGCGCGTGCTCGAGCGCATCGCCGTTCGCTAGGATCTCGCGCTCCTGCACTAGGCGCTTCCGAACATTCTCGTCAATCGCGCCGACACGCTTACGCAAAAATGATTCACATGGGAGGCCTAGCCGACGACCTGAGTCACCTCGATAAGCGCATCGCTGAGGCGAGATTAAGACTCTGAGGCTTGGTTTGCCGTGGCCTGGGCGCGGGTGCGGCAGGTGCCGGCCTTGGCGTTGCCGGCCGCGACTCTGTAGCGACCGGCTCCGGCTCCGGCTCGGGGTCAGGCTTCGGCTGCGTCTCAGTGTCTTGCAGCACCTCAACGGGCGGCAAGCTATCGCCGCCGGCGGGCTT
>DATIGH010000216.1:0-3076 GCA_035454845.1 Nitrospira sp. | reverse complement strand
AGGCGACTCTATCTTGTTATCGGCTCCGAGCGAGGGTTTTGCGGTGATTACAATGACAAGCTGGTTGCTCGCGTTCAAGAGTGCCTCCAAGTTGTCAGCGACAAGGAGCCGATTCTGCTGTCGGTGGGGCGGAAGCTGGCGGCACGATTTTCGGCCGCTCGGCAGGTAGCCGTGTCTATCGAGGGAGCGTCCGTTGCAGAGGAAGTTCCGGCGGTGATGACTCAGGTGATGGACCGGGTACAACAACTCCAGTCGCGAGAAGTTCCCGGCTTTCCTCTGACCATTACGGTCGTCTCACATGCGGTCGAAGCAGGGGGTGTGCATGCTCAAGCGTTACAGCCATTCGAAGCATCGACATCTCGTTTCGCAGAGCCGCCGCTCCTGAACTTGCCTCCCCGGATATTTCTCGCCGAGTTGATCGATCTTTACCTCTTTTCCCTCTTGCACAAAATCTTTTACAGTGCTCTCCTGGCTGAAAATCGCGCTCGGATCTCTCATCTCGAAGGCGCGACACAGCATCTCGGCAGAGAAGCGTCAGAACTCGAACGCAAACGAAATGTTCTTCGCCAAGAAGAAATTACACAAGAAATCGAACTGCTCATGCTGAGTGCGGAACTGTTGAGACGACGATGACTCTGTGGCGAGAACAACGTGAACAGGAGCATCTGTGAGACCACACGCAAAACCAGTAACCCGCCTGTTGGCCATGGCCATCCTCTCATGCGGCGTTAGTCTCGGTGCCGAGCAGCAGGTAGCCCCTGCTATGGCTGGCGGTGTCCGGGCGTCAGATCAGAAAAGCGCAACTGGAACGCCTCGCGAATATCCAGCTGGCACGCGTGGCGAAGAATTGTACAACGCCAGTTGCGTGGTGTGCCATGGCCAGCGGGCGATGGGCGGCATCGGTCCAAAACTTGCCGGCAATCCCGTGCTCTCGAACGATCAGGCATTTTGGAAGATCGTCCATGAGGGACGACACGTCATGCCGCCGTTGAAAGGCGTCGTGACCGATGAGCAGATTATGGATATCCGTGCCTGGCTCAAGAGCCTGCCATGACTACTTCGCGCCTGCTTCAACTCGCATCCTGGCATCCACAATCCTGCAGCCTTTGCCAGGCGCAAGAGCGAAGATCGGGTTCAGATCCAGTTCACTGATCTCCGGAATTTCTTCAACGAGACGAGAGAGACGCAACAGCACGTCTTCAATCGCCTCCACATCCGCTGCTGGATGGCCTCTGTACCCCTCCAGCAACCGATACCCTTTAATCTCTCTCACCATCTCAGCGGCATCGCGGTCGGTGAGGGGCGTAATCCTGAATCGCACGTCGCCGAGTACCTCCACGTGAATGCCGCCGAGGCCGAAAGCGATCAGGGGGCCGAAGAGCGGATCGTTCGTCATCCCGACCATCACCTCCACTCCGCCGGTCACCATTTTCTGCACGAGCACTCCCTCCATGGCAGCCGCTTGGTTGTGCTGATCCATACGTCTTCTGATCGATTCGAAAGCCTCCCGAACCGCCTCCTCATCCATGAGATTCAACTGAACGCCGCCCATCTCCGTCTTATGTAGGATCTGATGCGAGGCGAGTTTGACGGCGACGGGGTAGCCGGTTTGTCGGGCTACGAAGACGGCTTCATCGGCGGTGTGGGCGACTCCGCCGGATTCGACAGGAAGCCTCATCGCGGTCAACACACTTCTCGTCTCCGCCGTCGTCAGCCAGCCGGCTCCGCGCTGGGACAACGCTGTCGCACAAATCGTCCGAGCGGCTGAAATCTCGATGTCCTCGATGTCGGGAACCATGCCGGGAAGTCGTTGCCGCCATTCCGCATAGGCCGCCGCTTTACCGAGGACGAATGCAGGTCTCTCCGGCAAGGAATAAGCCGGGATCGTTTCCGCGGGGAGGGGAAAGGTGCGGTCCATATCACCTTCCGCCATCCAACCGATCAGCACTGGTTTGGTCCCGGCGGCGGTCTTACGCCCGTTTGTAATTCCGGTCTGGATGCCCTCGGCAATGCCGCCCGTATCCGACACCGTCACGGACATATAAAGAATAATCAGCGCGTCGATCTCTTTCGCCGCCAGCAACGTTTCGATCGCCTTGGCATACTGATCGGGTGTGGCGGACGCAATGAGATCGACAGGATTGTTTAGCGCGGCGGTCAAAGGGAGAAATGCAGCAAGTTTCGTTTTGATTTGATCGGACAATTTCGGAACGGCTAGGCCTTCTGCTTCGCATGCATCGGTACAGAGGATGGCCGGTCCTCCCGCGTTTGTGACGATGCCCACGCGCCGTCCGGACGGCAACGGTTGAGCGGCCAGCCCGGCGGCCAGCGCCAACATCTCATCGAGCGTCTCGACGCGGGTCACCCCAGCCTGGCGAAACAAGGCGTCCACGGCCACGTCGCTGGCGGCGAGCGCTGCGGTGTGAGAGCCGGCCGCACGCCGCCCTGCCTGGCTGCGCCCGGCCTTCACGGCGATGATCGGTTTGCTGCGGTTCACGCGTCGCGCGATACGTGCAAAGCGGCGAGGGTTCCCGAAGGATTCCACGTACAGGAGAATCACGTCCGTGGCGGGGTCCTCTTCCCAGTATTGCAGGAGATCGTTGGTGGAGACGTCGGCCTTGTTCCCCACGCTGACAAAGGATGACACTCCCAGATGGACACGCCGCGCTCCTGCCAAAGTGGCAATGCCTATGGCTCCGCTTTGCGATGACATGGACGCACGGCCCGGCAGGGGAAACAGGGAGGTGAAGGTGGCATTGAGCCGGACGTTCGGGTCTGTGTTCAGCACGCCAAAGCAATTCGGGCCGATCATGCGCATGCCGTGCTGCCGGACTTTCTCGACGAGTTGATGTTGGAGTGCCGCTCCTTCCGGTCCGACCTCCGCGAAGCCGGCCGTGATGATCACGCAAGCTCGGACTCCCTTTGTCGCACAATCGTCGACGACTGACAGCACGCTGTCCCGCGGGACGGCGATGACGGCCAGATCAACCGGGCCGGAAATGGCTGGTACGGAAGGATAGGTCCGGATGCCGGCGATCTCGGTCGCTTTGGGATTCACCGGGTAGATGGAGCCTCG
>DATIGH010000215.1:0-9690 GCA_035454845.1 Nitrospira sp. | reverse complement strand
GGTCACAACCCGTTCTCCGCGTGCGCGGAGGTCCTGTTCCACATCGTGTTGAAACAGCGGAGCGAGATAGGGCGGCATCCGTTCCAACCGATGCAGCGCGTCATCCGTCCACATGAGACGATCCACGAGTTCGCTCACCTGTCCTGCCGGCACATCCACGCCCACCTTCGCCCCACAGCCTCGACATTCCGAGCGAATGAACCATTCCTGTGAGCCGTCCGCGCCGCTCCGCTCTTCGATCCCTTCCGTATGCATCCAGCGTCCACAACCGCAGGTCAGCATCATTTAACCCAGTGATCGGTGATCCGTGATCGGTGACGCGTAACTAAATTGAAACCCCCACTTAGTCTAAATTCTCCCATAGGGCTGCTCATTCACGGATCACTGTTCACTCATCACTGATCACTTATCCGATCTTGCCGGGATACAAGATGTACAGCATCGTGTACGTCGTCGTGCCGGTCACAAAAAGAATGCAGTAAATGATCATGGTGAACAGCCCGAGCGCGCGGTGCCGCTGAGCACCACTGGGCCACAAGCGCTGGATCGTCGTTTCGATGCCGAGCACGAAGGCGACCAGGATGATCAAGCCCGCATACACTTCGAACTTCCGCATTGAAAATCCGGCCGTCGCGCCGCGTAGCGCAAACAAGAGCAGGGCCAGGCTGGTGATCGTGCCGATGATGGCCCCGATACGCTTCCACGTTGTCACGAGCGGCGTGTCATTGAGCTGGCGACGATCGCCTACAAACATTTGTGCTCGAAAACCGAGAATGATCATATAGATCGCCATCACCAGTCCGATGATCACCAGGATAATGTGCACCACGAGGATCGGCACAAACACGTTGTCATACAGCTCCCGGGGACCACCGAATCCCTCCTTGCCCTCCACCGCCAGTACGCCCAATTGCCGGAACAGATAGTAGGCCGTGAAAAACCCCACCATAGCCAGCATGCCGCAAAACATCAGCCAATGGTGGGCGTGGCCCTGCCCCCGTCGCGCCTTGAACCAGCCGATCACGAAGAGCGTCGTGAAGAGCGTTGCCATCAGTTGACTGAGGTCCGCCCCCATGGTGGCATGAGTGCCCAAAAAACCCGGTTCTCGCAGCCAGTCCATGTTCATCTCTTTTGTTGCTCTATGAAAGCTACAGCCTGCCTGCGCTTCACCAGGAAGGTTTCACGCTTCACGAGCCTTGATCCCCTGGACCACGGCGGTCTTCTCCAATTCCTCGAGTGAGGTAAACCCGGCTTCGCTTAACCATTGTTTGGCATCTGTCGTCTTGTAACAGGCCCCCTGCTGGGTATTCACGACAATGTGCACCGCGAAAGCCGTGGTCCAGGCCGGGCCGGTTCCGGACTCATCAAGGAACCGATCCTTGATCACCAGCCGCCCGCCCGGCGTGAGATGGTCATACACCTTCTTGACCAACGCGAGATTTGTTTCAAACGTCTGATAATGGAGGATGTCGGACATGAGCACGACATCATACGGGCCACCGAGGCCGTCACGGTTGAAGTCTCCACCTCGCAACGAGATTCGACTTTCCAACCCCGCATCTTTGACCGTCTTCTCCGTGAGAGTCAGTGTCGCAGGAAGCTCGAACACCGTCGCGGTGAGTCCCGGATAGACCTGGCAAAAGGCAATCGCGTTAGTTCCTGCCCCCCCTCCTAAGTCCAGGAGATGTTGCGGCCCCTCGAGCCGCAACCGTTTGGCCAACTCCGGCCCGCTTTGCCGACCGATGCGGTGAAGCACAGCCAACACGTTCGCCCCCAAATCAGGGTCTGTTTCGAACACATGGCGGTCCACCGTCCGCTTGCCTGAACGGATCGTTTCCTCCAGATGCCCCCAATTGTTCCATTCCGCGTCATGTAAGAGCAGGAGGTGCCCGATGTATTGGGGTGAGTGACGTACAAGATGCGCTTCGGCAGTCCCGGAATTTCCATAGAGCCTAGCGGATTTCATTAGCAAACCCATGGCAACGAGGGCATTCAAAAGCAGGACAAGCGTCGGCTCATGAGCACCGACGCGTGCTGCCGTTTCCGCTGCTGTTTTCGGCTTACCGTTCAGAACCGAAAAGACATCCAGCCGAACCGCTGTCAGGAGAATTTTGGTTTCCCAGTAATAGCCCAGCTGGAAGATTTCTGCGAGCGAGAGTTCTTTTGGCACACCCAGTCCCTTGCTGCTGATGGTCGATGAGCCACCGTCTAAGATTCACCGGCTCTTTCGAGACGCCGCGATGGCACGATTCAGGCAAAATCGCGTTGAAAGACGGCATCTTACCTAGTTCAGAAACCGAAAGGCAAGGCACGGACGAGACAGACGAGACGGTCGATAAAACACAAAGGGCAGCGGGAACTCCCGCTGCCCTTTGACGGCCGCTGCCGCTGTCGTAGTCGAGTGACGCTTACTTGAGCTCAGCCTTCAGGTTGGCTGTGCCACCGTCTTTCACTTCGACTTCAAACTCGGTCTTCTTGCCCTTGTTGACGAATGGATGCCAGGCCACGACCTTGTGCTTGCCGGGCGGCACATCCTTGATCTCGAACGAGCCATCCTCCTTCACCACGGCGAAGTGAGGGTTGCTGACCGGGAGGAAGAACGACTGCATGAACTCATGCTGGTCGCACTGCAGACGATACCATCCTTCCTTCTCGGCCCCACCGCGGAAGGTGACGGGCTTTTCAAGCTTGTCGCCCTTCTTCGCAAGACCGATATTGAAACCGGTTGCGGATGTGGAACCTTTGACCGTGAAGCTATGCGGATTGTGGAGCACGCCCTGGACGGACTTGGGATCGTCTGGGTCAGAGTCATGATTTTCGACCTTGAACGGGCGAGTGTTCACCACGACACCGGAGTACGGGAGGAACTCACAGAACTCTGCCACCACTTCGGTTCCCGCGTATCCGTCGACCCATGCCTTGTCTTCAACGTCGACAACAGCGACAACGGCATTCTTCAAGCCGCCGTCCTTGCCCACTTCAATCGTCGGCATGAACCGCTTGTCCCCGTCGATTAACGCTTTGTTGGGATTCTTCGGACAGAACTTAGGGTTCGGGAACTTCGAGAAGAGAAACTCTTTCTTCTCGGGCTTCCCGGAGTAGGTAACTTTCCCGGCGATCGCGCCGCCTGCAAAGGAGGTGACAGGTGCCGCGACAAACGCGACGGCTGCCACGCCAAATAAGATGGATAACGCACTCTTCATGTTCCTGCCTCCTTGTGATTAAACGAAAAACCAGACATTAAAGATTCCTAGCTCGCTGTCCCCCGTCTTCATTCCGGTTACGAGAGGAACAAGAACCGCTGCCCTCTCTGGGTACTCGATTGACGACTTGGCTGGCGAAGCTGGTCTGAAACCGAGTACCATATACTGAATGTTACCGTGGGCTGTCAACAGGTTGCAACCTCGCACCAGCGGCCCCTTTGGCGAGCGGTAGGACATGGAGCAATGCGCCGGCGGCGGTCGCTCGGACGGCTTCATTTGGATCATGCATGGAGGCTTTGAGATCGGGAACGATGGCCGGATCGGCAATATGGCCGAGAGAACGGAGGGCTACGATCTTGGGGCCGGGAAGTGGATCGTCTGTCAGACCCAGTAGCAAGCTGGTCGCCCCCTGGCTATTGACTTTGGTTGCCTTCCCCATGGCAAAGGCCGCCGAGGAACGTGAGGCAGGGTCATTGTGCTGCCCAAGGGCTCTCAACGTGGGACCGACCGACTCGAATGGCTGGCCCAACTGCAATAATGCTGCCGCCACCGCGGCTCGCACGCTGAAGGCGGCGTCTCCGAGCTTGCGCGTCAAAACCTTCACGGACGCCTCTGCTCCAAGATCGGCGAGCGCCGCCGCAGCGGACTCTCGAACGGGAGGGACGGGATCTTCGAGCAGCTTTTCAATGTCTTCTCTCGCCTCGGTCCTGTGAAGGTGTCCGAGCCCCCTCGCGGCCGCCGCACGAACTGAAGGTTGCTTGTAGGTTAAAAGACTTTCCATCAGCGGCACAGCCCGCTGGTCGTGGAGATCGGCCATGGTGCGAAGGGCTTCCGATCGGTCTTCCGGATTTGGGGCCTCGGCGGCCTTGCGCAACTCTTCCCAGGCCTCGGTGCGTCCCAATCTGATCAAAGCGCCAAACGCGGCAATGCGGACGGTCGCCAATTCATCCTTCGTAGCCTGTTCGATCAGCGGCAGCACGGATCGGTCGCCGCTCTTGCCGAGCGCTTTGACCGCCCGGGCTTTGACAATACCTGCCTGATCCTCGAGAGCATTCCGCAGCTTCTTTGACTTGCGACCTGTCTCCGAGCGTCCCAGCCCTTCGACGGCCAACACCCGTACGGGTCCCGAACCGTCGCTCAATCCATCTTCGAAGTAGGGAACGGTTTCGTCGGAGTCGATCTCCTTCAGCGCCGTATAGGCCGCGCCGCGCATTTGCTCCCGCATGTCCTTGACGAGAGCCAGTATGAACCCCAGCGCCACCTCGCGCAGGAGCGGAACATCGTCTTCTCGTCCGGCAACGAGCTTGTCATATTCCATGAGCGCCTGTTGGGGATTTCCAAGCTTCGTCAAGGCCCGCACGTGTAAGCGACGCACTTCCGGTGATGCCTGGGCGTCTTGATTCAGCTTTGAGACACCATCGACAACCTTCTGATATTCTTTCTGGTCGTAGAGAGCCTTGAGGTCCGGCGGCACCTGCGACGATTCGGCTCCCGAGGTAAAGACGAGGAGGACGACCAGCGCCGTGCACGTTGAAAAGTGACTCATGCGCTATCCCCGCTGGCCGCGAACGCTTGCAGTCGGCCGCTTTCGGTACCCCGGAGGTTCATTGAAGTAGTCCATCGGCTGCGGAGACCATCTGATCCGTTCATAGGCGAACGACCAGTCGCGATCGCGGCTGACAAGCTTGAGGACCATGCCCCTCTCTGCATCGACCCACTCGTACCACTGTTCCAGCCGACCATGCCGGTCGGTTTGGACTTCATAGAGCTGTGCGACCCTGCCTACCGCCGTTGCCTCGCCAACAAGCGTCCGGCTGCGTTCTCCAGGAAGAACAGGGTGCATCGGCAACACATCATCCGGATCGAGCGGAGCCACCAACAATTCCTTCCGTTGCGCCAACAGGTACCACGCTTCCGCTCGGTCCAGGCGGATGATCTCGATTGCCGCGTACCCGTAATCGGTGCGGATGGCATACTTGTACTCCAGCCGGAGACGGTCGCCTTTCGCAAACACTTGCGCCTGAGACTTTTTCCCATTGACCTGCCTGACGATGGTTCCAGAAAACTCATAAGAGGAGACGGTCTGTGTGTCGGCAACTGCAGGAGCAGCTGGTCGCCAAAGCATGGCGGCGAGGATGATAGCGGCGACTAGGAAAGAGGGATGAGAAAGAGGCAAGGCCAGCTCAACATCCGCTAGTGCTGATGTTCGACGAAGGGGTCGATCTCAATCGTGCGACCGAGCGATTCAGGGCCGAATCGGGGATTGTCCATCACTTTGTAGGCCGAACGAGTACCTTTGGGCGCGGGCAACGAGAGTTGCTCGGTCACTTTACCGTCTGGCTTGACCGTGACGAGTTTCGATTTGCCGGGGCCGGTCTGCGGGTGCCAGACAACGAGTTGATAGGTCCCCGGAGGAACCTGCTCGAGCGAAAACTTTCCGTTTTCGTCCGTCAGCGCGTAATAGGGATTATTGACCGCCATCGCCCAGCTTTCCATGTAGGCGTGAAAGCCGCATTGCATATAAAAAGTGCGCCGGCCTTTATTGAGGTAAATCGGCCCGACCAGGGACTTGCCCGGCGCGTGATTATGGATCGCATGGAGGTCGCCGCGGTTGTGCTGATGGTTCATGACCAACGGAGTATTGAAGAGCACACGGGCACCGGCTTCCAGCGAGGTTTCATAGCCCTGGATGTCGTGCATGACGGGATCCATGTTGACGACCTCGACCGCGTGTCCGTTGCGCACGATCGTCATGAACGGCTTGAACATGCAGTCACGCGCCTCGATCAAGGGAACAGATATCTCAAAAGGCTTGCCCGCCTCCACGCCTTCCAACAGCACGATGGCGTCTTTCAATCCGCCATTGGAGCCCACCACAAAATCGTGCAGCAGCCGCCAGCCTCGTCCGTTGGAGATCCGGCCGCAATACTGCGGGTCTGGAAAGGTGATGAGGTTGAACCCCTTGGGTTCAGGAACGGGGCCGTCGAGTGTAACCGTACCTTCGATGACGCCGCCGTGTTGCACGTCGATCACGTCGTAGCTGAGGACCTGATCGGCGCTGCTCGTGAGCGCGACCACGAGCGTGAATCCTAGGAACTGCTTCATGATGGCTGCATTCACGATGTTCTCCTTAACGCCTGAGCCTTCGCTCTACGGCGTCTGCAATTCGAGCGTCGGACGAATATCCAGAGGCCTGCCGAGAGCCTCAAGGCCGAAATGGGGGTTTTCCGCAATTTCATGGGCGCTGCGGCGGCCCTTGGGAGATTCAAAGACGAACTCTGCTTGAGCCGCTCCTTTGGCTGGAACGGTAATTTTCTTCTCGAGCACCGTTCCAACCCCCGGGTGCCATGCCATCAACGTATAGTCACCCGGCGGCACGTCGGTCAGCGAAAACCGCCCGTCGTCCCCCGTCAATTGATAATAGGGATTCTCGACGGCAAGCCCCCAGCTTTCCATGTAGGCATGAAAACCACATTGCATCACAAAAAACTTGCGCCCCTTCGTCATATTAATCTGTTCAGTGACGGGCTGCCCGGCGAGATGCTCGTGGGTTTCAGCCCCGACATTGCGCTTGTGATGAGGATTCATCGGCAGCGGCGTGTTAAACAGCACCCGAGGTCCGAGATGCGAGGTTTCATAGGCTTGGATGTCATGCATCACCGGGTCCATATTCACGACAACGACCTGGGACCGGTCACGAACGATCGTGACGAACGGCAGAAACCTGCAGTCCCGGGCTTCAATCGTTGGCACTTCAAAGGCAAACGGCTTGCCTTTGTGCACGTCCGATAACCACACCACGGTATCTTTGAGCCCGCCATCCTCGGCCACCTCGAATTCTTTCAGAATCCGCCACCCGGTCCCGGTCGAGATTCTGCCGCAATACACCGGATCGGGAAACGTGACCAAGTTGAAGCCTTTGGGAATCGGCTTGCCGGCGGTAATGGCAACTTTCCCGGTGACAGCACCGCCATCCGTGACCTGAATCTCTTCGTACGCCCATGCGGTGGCTCCGGTCATGAGCAACCACCCGAACACTAGCACCAGCGCCTTCATCTTGCCTCCACGATCAATCCGAAAATAGTGCAATTTGGCCATCGTACCAAATGGACCCCACAAAGCAAAAGGGGGAGGCCCTGTGGCCTCCCCCCTCTTCGAGAGTGACAAGTTGAACGTTACAAGTTTGAAAGTGGGCCGATTTCTTTGGCCGTTATCCGAAACTTTTTACTTTCAACTTTCGACTGCTCCGCTACTACTTTGCCGCGACCGGCATGGCTTGCGCGCCATCTTCGAGCGACGCGCTCTTCATCCCGGCACCTGCGCCTGCGAGAGGCAGCAGCCGCTGGTCGCCTGCCGGCAATACGCGGAGATAGCCCCACTGTCCGGATTGAGAGTACGGCAACCGCTGGTTGCTGTACACATAGTCACCGGGCAATCGATAGGGTCCGCCTGCCGACGGCAAAAAGGCGTCCAGCACTTCGGAGCCGGAGTACTCGACCACGCTGATCTGGTCGGCACCGCGCATGTAGGGCTCAATGGGCCATTCATGTTTTTCGACACTGAACATGCCGTTCTGCTCATTGTTCGCACCGATCACGTGAATGCGGACCGGATCACCGGCATGCGATTCGATAATCGGTGTCGCAGGATCCTCGGGCTTGTCCGCTTTGCAAGGCTGAAATACCTTGCCGAGCGAGCAGCCCTGCTCTTCACGATACTTGTACGGCTCCGACCGGTAATTCACGCCGGTCAGACCCGCCACGTTCTGCACGTAGGGCATGAAGCTCGTGCCGATGATGTTGTCCTCGTCCTGGAAGAACAACGCCACGTCACGATAGTTCGCCTTCGACTCATTGCCGGGAATGCTGCGATCGATGATGACATCGGCCGCCCAGGCATTCTTGTTGGAGAGATCGGCACCGGTCTTTGGATCACGATACTTCGACCCCTTCGGACCGACCACAACGGCTCCGAACAACCCGTTCCTGGGGTTGGTCATGACATTTCCCCAGTCCCAGACCAGCGACGTGGTTTCGCCGTTGAACGGATCCGCATAATACGTATAGGTCCGTTCGCCGCCGGGGGCGACCGTCTGATCGCCCGCGTTGTTGCCCACGTTGGCGCCCATCGAATCCTTCGGATCGAACACGAGCCCGATGGCCGAAAAAGACGCCTTGCTTTCTTTCATCTTGTTCTTCAGGTGCACTTTCACGCAATCACCGATATTCACGCGCAGGGTGAGCGGCATGGGTTGCGATCCGCCCGACACCTTCGCAACATCTTCCTCTAAGGCGTAGATCTTCGCGTTGGGATTGCTGATTTGAATCTTCCTCTCGAAGTCCACCTCAATGGCCTCCGGCGCCTTCGGATTAAAGGTCATGGCCGGGTAATCCATCGAGACAACGTTGAAGGTCTTCACCGGTGCATCGGCCGGACACACAGGCAGGGCCTTCGGAATCTCGCCTTTCGACGAATACCCCGCCGGCAGCTTTTTCAGATCGGGTTGTTCTTTATCGTAGACCCGGAGAATTCCCCATGCGCCCTCAGAGAATTTCGAGGAACGTCCATTGAAGTGTATGTAGTCTCCGGCGAGATGCCGCGGACCACCCGCTTCGGGCACCACGAGATCGTACCGTTCCGCGATGCCGATATGGATCGAGTTCTTCCGGTTCGCGTCTGGCGCATAACGCTCCGTCCAGAACGTGTGACCGGACAGCGTCCAAGTCATCGTCTCATTCATGAGCGTGTGCAAGAGCCGGAAGACCATGGTGTCGCCCGTATAGGCGCGCAGCAGCGGTGTATAGGGATCGCCATGGATCTGGCTGTTGAAAATCTGGGATACATCCGGATTGGTCGCCAGTCGCTGTGCGATGGGACCTGCCCGGAAGTTCAGACCACTGCCGGTCGTATGTGTTCCTCCGTTCAGGAACGGCATTGGCGTCATGTAAATTTTCTCCGGCATCATGAACGAGACGGTCTTTCCGGCCTCGAGCGCCACCTCAACCGGCTGCCCGGGAGGATTGCCCGCCGTCACGATATTGACGGTGTGGGGCACGGTGTCATGCACCTGCACCATCAATTCACGGAAGCTGTTGTTCACGCCATGCCCCACGGGCTCGTTGGTGTGAATGTCCGCGACCGGACCGCTGCGGATGAGCTTGCCGGTTTTCGGATCATGATAGGTCGACCCCACCGGCTCGGCGATGAACGTGCCGAATCCGCCGTGCGGCCAGGTCGTGGCGCCGAAGGCATGGTCATGCCAGAACACGGTGCCCACATCCGCATCCACCCAGAACCGTTGCCGGACGAATTCCACCGTCACGATGTCGTTCGTCGGGTGATCGTTCTTCAATCCCTTCGTCAAAGTGATCGTGTTCCCGTTGATCGCCTTGATGCGCGAGATTTCTTGGCCCTTGACGTTGTCGGCCCCGACGAGAATCAGGGTGCCGGCGTGGTACTGCTTCGCATTCTTCACGGAGAGACTGGT
>DATIGH010000214.1:0-4951 GCA_035454845.1 Nitrospira sp. | reverse complement strand
GCGCGGGTCACATGCTCGGGATTCTGCTGATGTGTCAGAACGGTTTCCAGGAGGGCGTGGGCATCGGCATTGTCCGGCTTGAGCGTGACAGCCTGCTGCAGCGCCTCGACCGCGGCGGCAGGATTGCCTTGCACCATGCGGATCAGGCCCAGGTCGGCATAGGCCTCGGCGTCATCGGGTTTGAGTCGTATGGCCGTGCTTAGCGCCTCACTGGCTGCCTTCCAGTTTCCCTGTGCCATGAGGGCGCGACCAAGCCAGTAGAACGCCTCGGCGTCGTGCGGGTCTCGCTGTGTAGCGATGCTCAGCCCGTCCACCGCTCCCTGCCAATTATGGCGGTCGATGAAGATCACCCCTAAGCCACGATGCGCCTCGGTCAATTGTGGATTCAGCGTGATGGCGGCTTGATACTCCTCGGTTGCTCCCGTCAGATCTCCTCTATGATGAAGCGCCTCAGCAAGGCGGATATGTGCTTCGGCGTCGGTTCCGGCAAATTCTGTAGACAGTCGAAGCTTTTCGCGCGCTTTTCGAAAAGCTTCCTCCAAGTCCGCTTCCGTCGGGCCCTCTTGAGAAGACGAATCGGCCCATGCCTGTTGTCTCACCGGGCTTCCAATGTCGACGAGGAGACTGGAGATGATGAAGGAGAGCAGACAGATCCCTGCAGGAAAGCGGGGAGTCATGCTCGAATGGTACGCCGTTGTCTGATGCCGGGCAAGTAAGCGACGTGCGCACCCTGCCGTACCTTGACTCTCACCTAACGACGGCTTAGCCTCGTCCGAAACCTCTTTTTCGTAGGAGTCTTTCATGAAAAAAGAATACTCGGTGCAACTCCTGTTCTCCATCTTGACGGTCGCCCTGCTCCCGGGCATCGCTGCCTCCCTGCAACCGTCGTCCGCAGTGCCGTTGTTCGACAATCTCGGCGGGCATCACTATGCGATCACCACTCGGGTGCCGTTAGCGCAGCGTTACTTCGATCAAGGGCTGCGGCTCTATTACGCGTTCAACCATGCGGAATCGATTCGTGCGTTTCAGGAGGCGTTCCGATTGGATCCGGACTGCGCCATGTGCTACTGGGGGCTGGCGCTCGCGCACGGTCCGAATATCAACGCGCCCATGGAACGGGAAGCCGCGCTCGCCGCGTACGACGCGATCCAGAAAGCGATCGCGCGCGAGGCTACGGCCAACACGAAGGAACGTGCACTGATACATGCCCTGGCCGCACGGTACGCCGCCGAGCCGCCGGAGGATCGATCAAGTCTCGATAGGGCCTATGCCGATGCATTGCGTGACGTGGCTCAGCGGCATCCCACGGACGACGAGGTCTCAACGCTGTATGCCGAGGCCCTGATGGACCTGAGCCCATGGAATTACTGGACGGCCGATGGGAAACCGCGAGCGAATACGCCGCAGATCCTTGCCCAACTCGAGCGGGTGCTTGCCGCAAATCCCAAACATCCCGGTGCAAACCACTTTTACATCCATGCGGTCGAGGCCGCCCAGCCGGAGCGCGCCGTGGCGGCTGCTGAGCGCCTTGCCGCGGTCATGCCGGGCGCTGGACATGTCGTTCATATGCCGGGACACATTTACATCCGCGTTGGACGGTACGTGGACGCTATTATGGCCAATGAGCACGCGGTGCACGCTGATGAGACCTACATCCAGGACAATCGCCCAAAGCACGGGATCTACACTCTAGGGTACTACCCCCACAACTATGACTTTCTGGCCTTCGCAGCCAGCATGATCGGGCGCAGCGGCCAGACGATGACGGCCGCGGAGAAGATGAGAGCGGCCGCGCCACCGGAGTTGCTGCGCGAGCCGGGAATGACATTTTTGCAGCATCACGACACCCGGTATCTTCAAATGCAGGTCCGATTTGCACGCTGGCAAGCCATCCTCGAGGCGCCGGCTCCCGCTGAGGACCTGCGGCACGCGCGGGCGATGTGGCAGTACGCACGTGGCAGGGCGCTCGCCGCCCGCCGCAGCATCGAGGAAGCCGAGAAGGCTCTCAACCAGGTGCGCACGACTGCTGCGACTCCTGAGGTCGCCTCGCTTCGGCTCGAGTTCAATACCTCTGGTGCAATCCTTGGCATCGCCGGCGAGGTGCTGGCCGGGCATATTGCAGAGGCAAAGGGCGACAAGAGTGCAGCTTTCGCGCACCTCCGTGAAGCGGCACGGTTGGAGGACGCCCTCACCTACGGTGAACCGCCCGAGTGGTCGGTGCCCGTCAGGCAGGAGCTCGGCATGATGCTGCTCAGAGCAGATCGGGCTCGGGAGGCTGAGCAGGTGTTCCAGGAGGATTTGAAGCGGTTTCCCGACAATGGCTGGTCGCTACGCGGCTTGGCGCTGGCACTTCGGCGTCAAGGACGATCGGACGAAGCCGATCGCATGGAGTCCCGTTTCAGGAAAGTGTGGACGAGCGCGGATGTAGAAGCGCCGGCGGTCTCTGCTCAGAAGTGAGGCGGGGACATGGACGAAGATCATGCTCAACCAGAGTGCGCGGTGTTTGTGGGCGTGAGTCTCGACGGATACATCGCGCGGCCGAATGGCGATCTGGACTGGCTGATGGGCGAGGGCGGCGGCGACAGCGCGGAGTACGGCTACAACGAGTTCATCGCCGACATTGATGCGATCGTCATGGGCCGGAACACCTTTGAGAAGGTGCTGACTCTCGACAAGTGGTACTACGGCAACAAGCGACTGGTGGTGTTGAGCCACCGGCTGGTCGATCTCACTGTCGCACGCGCTCGAGGAGGCGTCGTCGAGCAGATGGCCAGCTCGCCAGAAGAGACTGTTGCCAAGCTGGCTGCTTCCGGTGCCAGCCGTCTATATATCGACGGTGGAATCACCATTCAGCAATTCCTGCGGGCCGGACTCATCCATCGTTTGATCATTAGTCGTCTGCCAGTGCTCATTGGCCAAGGCATCCCACTCTTTGGCTCTTTGTCGCGCGACGTCCTTCTTCGTCATATCAAGACGAAGACCTATCCTGGGGGCATGGTCCAAAGCGAATATCATGTCGTTGGATGAGCCTTCGGAGAATTGGTAGAAGGCGGCTTCAGGCCTCTTTTTCTAACAAATCAATCGCCGCGTCGGCTTCCAGTGCAAAGCGTCCACGGCCTCGCTGGACAAGTCTTACGTCCGGGCATTTCTGCTCCAGGCGCCGGCGAAGTAGGATCAGACGTGTTTCGAGATTGTCCTTCAACTCCGGTAATCCCAGCCAAGAATCCATCCGCAGCTCCCGGTTCGTGAACTCCACCCTGCCCTCGTCACGAAATTGCTTGAGCAACCGCCAGAGAATCCTGGCGGGGACATTTTTAATGAGATAATCGCCATCGACGCAGATGCAGTCGTCCTTCTGAAAAAACGTGAAGCGGCGTGTGGACGCCAGGGGCGATGCATGCGCTGGCGCTGCATCGCCGATCCGGTCCATCGACGCATCGTCCATGTCGCGGCTGAGTTGATCGATCGCCGTCGCGAGGTGCGAGCCTAGGGTGGTCAGAAGTGTGTTTTCCCGTGCAAGAAAAGCAAGCGGATCTTTGCTTTCAACGGCCAGGACGCCGATCAAACGGTTGCGGTTTACCAAGGGTATGGCGATCTGACTGGCCGCATCGGGCAGACCAGGAAGCGGAATTTCACGGGCGATGGCCTCGGTCCGTCCTAACGCTTCGACTCGCTCCCGAACGGCGCGCGCGTACCGCAAGCTATGGTCCATGGCCGAGAGGTAGAGGGTCCGCCGCGCACGTGCGACCATGCCAATGAGTCCTTCACCGATTCCGATTTCCGATCCGACGCCGTTCTCTGGATACCCGTGGCTGGCAATGGTCATCAGCTTGGCATTCCGCTCATCCGCGAGCAGAATCATTGAATGGTGAAAGCCGAACTGCTCCTCTAGCAGTTGCAGCGCAGCTTGAAGAACTTCATCGAGGAGATGTGCCTTGTTCAGGCGCTCGGCGATGAGCCGTAGTGACACAAGGCCGGCATCGACAAAGAGACGGGACGAACGTTCGGAGGGCGGGGAGGCAGGCAGCCGCGTGAAGCCCTCCAAGCGTTCGACCCCGAGCACCTCATACACGTCTGCAGCGAGCAGGCGGAACACTTCACTCATGCCTGAGTAAGAGGCGACCGCCTGCAGCTGAAGTGACATCGACTCAAACAACGGGCCGGTCGATTCAGAATGATCAAAGCGGAGGCGAAAACGATACGCGTGGAGCGTCCGTGGATCGAGAACGACCGCGCACGCGAAAGGATTCTCGCGGACGTTGCGATGGGTCTTGTTGAAGAATTGAAACGAGATCGCCAGGTGCCTCGGGTCCACATAATGGACCTGGCTAATAAAAGTGATATTGGGCGTTCCGTCGACGGCGCAGGTGCTCAAGGCTGCCGGCACAACACCTTGAAAGCATGCCCACAGATCCTCGAGCAAAGGCGCCGTCCCGTTCATTGACCGATTTTCTTTCCCGCGCCCGGCCCTGGCGTCTGATCGAAGACCTCGGCGACGGCCATCTCTACGGCAAGGTCGGGTTCAACGATCCAGGCTTCACTCAATGCAGGTGGCACACCAATGGCTCTCAGCTCCGCCATGAATTCTTTGTGCCACCGACGGCTCACCTCTCGATCAGCGGAGGTGACGGCCTTCATCCTTTCGGCGTGACCTTTGATCTGGCAGGTGATGTGGTCGGTTGGTCGAGTGCACGTGACGGCAATCTGCCCGTTATCACGCAGGTTCTCGATCGTTTTGCCGGCGATGCTCTTGGACAGAAAGATCGTGACACTTTCGCGCTTGCCACCAACGCGAATGCCCCAGGCCCGGGTGCATTCCGGCACGAGCGACGCATCTCGAGTGCCGACCATGACCGAGACGCCTGTCTTGAGGAGGTCGACGATTGACTGAGGAATCATGATTTTAGGAAATATTTAGGGGAACTTTAGCATAGTTTTAGGAACCATGTCC
>DATIGH010000213.1:0-5630 GCA_035454845.1 Nitrospira sp. | reverse complement strand
CGGCAAGGGCCGGCCCCGCTACCTGCTGCACGACGGCCCCCCCTATGCTAACGGCCGCATTCACATCGGCCACGCGCTCAACAAGATCCTCAAAGACATCATCGTCAAGTCCAAGACCATGGCGGGGTTCCATGCCCCCTATGTCCCGGGTTGGGACTGCCACGGACTGCCGATCGAGCACCAGGTCGTGAAAGACCTGGGCGAGAAGAAGCATTCGCTGGATGAGATGGCCATCCGTACACTCTGTCGAGAGTATGCCCAAAAGTTTCACAACATCCAGCGTGAGGAGTTCCAGCGATTGGGCGTTCTCGGTGATTGGATGAATCCCTATCTGACGATGCATCCTGCCTACGAGTCGACGATTGTCCGAGAGTTTGGCAAGTTCGTCGAACGCGGCGGAGTCTACAAAGGGTTGAAACCGGTGCTGTGGTGTACGCAGGACCAAACAGCGCTCGCGGAAGCGGAAGTCGAGTACGAAGACCATGTCTCACCATCCATTTATGTCAAATTTCCGGTGGCCGGGGGATCGGCGGCTCTAGCGGCACAGTTTCCCACAGTGCAGTTTGCTTCCGAGGTCACCGCCGTCTCGGTCGTGATCTGGACGACAACCCCTTGGACCTTGCCGGCCAATCAGGCTGTCTGTCTGCATCCCGATATCGACTACGCCTTTGTTCAAACCGGATCGGAAGTGTTAATCATCGCCGAGAAGCTTCTCGACAGCGTAGCCAAGGCTTGCAAGCTGGAGGGCTACCACGTCGGCGCCGTGAAACAAGGCCGTGAGGGATTCGAAGGTTTGGAAACCCAGCGGCCGCTGACGACCGGCCTGTCACCGGTGCTCCTCGGTGATTTTGTGACGCTGGAGCAAGGCACGGGCTGTGTCCATATCGCACCGGGGCACGGCATGGAAGACTATCTGCTCGTCTTGGACTACAACGCACGGGCGTCGGCCGGGGAACGACTCGAGATTCTGGCTCCGGTCGACGATGCGGGGCGGTTTACAGAGGCGGTACCGGAATTTTCAGGCCAGCATGTGTTCAAGGCTAATCCGGCAATTGTCGATCTGCTCCGGACAAGAGGCAGACTCCTGGGGCATGGTTCCTTGGCCCATTCCTATCCCCATTGTTGGCGGTGCAAGAGTGCTGTGATCTTTCGGGCGACGGAGCAGTGGTTCGTTTCGATGGAGATCAACGAACTGCGGCAAGAGGCTCTGGCGGAGATCAATCGGGTCAGATGGATTCCCCCCTGGGGAAAGGATCGGATCAACGGCATGATCGCCAATCGCCCAGACTGGTGTCTTTCGCGGCAGCGGGTATGGGGGGTGCCGATTCCGGCCTTCACTTGCGGCCGTTGCCGACGCGTGCTCGCCGATCCCGTGGTCATTGAGCATATTGCCTCGATCATGGAGCAACAGGGCGCCGACGTCTGGTTCAAGCAGCCGGCCGCGTCATTGTTGCCGGCGGGAACGACCTGTCCTCACTGCGGAGGAACCGACTTCGAGAAGGAGCGGGACATTTTGGACGTCTGGTTCGAATCGGGGGTGAGTTATGCGGCGGTGCTCAAACCCTGCAAATGGTGGCCGGCCGATCTGTACCTCGAAGGGTCCGACCAGCATCGCGGGTGGTTCCACAGCGCCCTATTGGCCGGCGTGGTCACTGACCGGCGTGCGCCGTATGAGGCCGTGCTAACTCACGGGTTTGTCCTCGATGGGCAAGGTAAGAAAATGTCGAAATCGGCCGGCAACGTCGTGGCGCCGCAAGACGTCATCAAGCAATCGGGCGCCGAGATTCTGCGCCTCTGGGTCTCGGCGCAGGATTATCGGGACGATGTGCGAATCTCACCTGAAATTCTCAATCATCTCATCGAAGCGTACCGGAAAATCCGGAACACCTGCCGGTTTCTGCTCAGCAATCTCTATGACTTTGATCCTTCGCGGCATCGTGTCCCTTATGCGCGACTGCCTGAGTTGGATCGGTGGGCGCTCTTGCGGCTCGAGGATCTGAAAACCAGAATGCGTCGCGCCTATGAAGAGTTTGAATTTCATGCGATTTATCATGCGCTCAATAATTTCTGTTCCGTCGACATGAGCGCGGTGTATCTCGACATCCTGAAAGACCGGCTCTACACCTTCCGCGCCGATTCGCCGGCGCGCCGGGGCTCGCAAACCGTGCTCTATGAGATCATTCTCGCGATGACAAAACTGATGGCGCCCATCTTGAGCTTCACGGCCGAGGAAATCTGGTGGTCGCTCGCCGGTCAGTTTGGCAAATCCCTGGAGACCGAGAGCGTGCATTTGACCATGTTTCCTCCGGCCGAGGCGGAGTGGCAGGATCCGGAACTCGCGCGACGATGGGACCGGTTGCTTGAGGTGCGAGCAGCGGTGCAGGCCGCACTGGAAGAGCAGCGCCGCAACAAGGTGATCGGGTCTTCCCTCGAAGCCGTGGTGGAGATACAGGCGAATCCGGACACGCATGGGTTTCTCAAACCCTATGAGAGCGACTTGTCGACGTTGTTTATCGTATCAGGAGGGAAGCTCAGCGCTGTCCATCATCTGCCACACAAGCCGGACTTCCTTGTGACCGTCTCAAAGGCAGGGGTTAAGAAATGCGAGCGTTGCTGGAACTATCGTCAGGCGGTTGGAACCATTGAGGCGCATCCTACGCTCTGCGACCGTTGCGTGGAGGCACTGCAGTGACGCGAAACTCCAGGTACTTTCTTCTGGCGCTGATTGCCATCACCGTGATTATTGTGGATCAAGTGACAAAATACTGGATCATGCAGTCGATGCGGCTGCATGAATCGATTCCCGTCATCCCGAACCTCTTCAGTTTCACATACATCCGGAATCCGGGTGCTGCGTTTGGCTTATTGGCAGGCAGCAGCAATGCATTTCGGACGGTATTCTTCGGAATAACCTCCTTGTTCGCGTTGGCCTTGCTGGGAACGATCTTGGTGCGATTGCCCGCCAAGGATTGGGTCGGGCAAGTGAGCATCGCCGGCATCCTGGGTGGAGCAGTCGGAAACCTGATCGACCGGTTGCGATTTGGCGAAGTCATCGATTTTTTGGATGTCTATGTGGAGTCCTATCATTGGCCGGCATTCAATGTTGCTGACTCGGCGATCAGCGTGGGTGTGGTCTGCCTGATCATTCACTTTGCGTTCGAGCGGAAAGACGCATCTGTCCCTGCGCCTGATATTCCCCCTCCCAGAGGCTGTTGAACGACACTCCCAATAGCGAGGATCAACCTCGGCGTGAAGCGAAAAGCGGCTCGCCAGCGGAGACGGCATCGCCACAAGGCGGGGTTTAGAGGCCGAAGATGTACAGTACGACCAATCCCATCACAATACGATAGTAGGCAAACGGCCGAAGACTGTGCCGTTTCACAAACGTCAAAAAGGCGGCGATGACAATCCATGCGACGAGAAAGGAGACGAGTAAGCCAACGCCGAGAGCCAAGAAATCGCCGGACCTGAACACATCTCGCGACTTCCACATTTGATAGCAGGTGGCGATGATTAGCGTGGGGAGGGCCAAAAAAAACGAGTATTCGGTCGCGACCTTCCGATCAAGTCCGACCAGCAAGCCGCCGATGATCGTCGAGCCTGAACGCGACATGCCGGGGATGAGCGAAGCGCACTGTGCCAACCCGATAAAGACGGCATCGCGTAAACACACCTGCTCGAGCTGCTGAACGGTTGCTGTCCTGCGTCGTGCCTCGACGGCGAGGATGATGATTCCACCGATCATCGAAGTGATGGCCACGGTTTGAGGGCTGAAGAGATGCGTTTTGATCCAGCCATGTGTCGCGAAACCGATTAGGCCGGCAGGAAGAAATGCGGCTCCCAGTCCGATCAGAAACCACAGATGCCGGTGCAAGACCATGGAACGGCGAAGGCGCTCGGACCACGAGAGGTTCTTGGGATGGCTGAGAGAAAGTCTGAAATCCGCCTGTTCGCCGGCTGCACGCGAGAGCAGCGTTTTCAGCTTCTTTCGTTCATATGCGACGACTGCGAGGATGGCGCCCAATTGAATGGAAATTTCGGCGTTCGCGGCGACCTCACCCGTGAATCCGAACGCATGGCCGGCCAAAATCAGATGGCCGGTGGACGAGACCGGGAGGAATTCCGTCAGGCCTTCGACAATGCCGAGAATGACCGCAAGGCCCGGGCCCCATTCATTCATACGACGTCCGTGTTGGGTGAAAGGCGCAGGTGATGCACGAGATTGGCATAATCACAAAGTGCCTGCGTTCCGTCAAGGGAGCGTTAAAAGTGTGAACCCGTCGGCCGCGGAGGACCTATTAGTGTTGACAAAGCATTGGGCTTGGCATACACAGAAGACGAGGCGCTTGAGGCGTCCGGCCGCTCGCGAGCCCGGCGATCGGCCAGTGTGGGGTGAAACTCAGGCGCGGATGACAGCCAAAGGGGAGGTTCGCATGAATCGTGTGGGGTTGGCGGCAATGATCATCGCAGGCACAATCACCATGACGGGATGTGTTTCTGACCGGAAGTACCAGGAGGCCCTTTCTGAGACTGAGGCCGCCAAAACCGAATTGGCCACAACCCGGGCGCAGAAGAGCGCACTCGAGCAGCAGGTGAAAACGTTGAAAGATCTCAATGTCAAGTTCGGCAATGAAGCGCAGGCTGCCCGCGACGAGCTGGAGCGCATCCAATACGGCCGCGACAAGGAACGGGGAAGCGCCGAAACACGTACGAAGGAACTGGAAGACCGGGTCAAACAGCTTGCCGCCCAAAACCGGTCGCTCCGGCAGGAATACGAAGACACGAAGCGCCACAACGAGACCTTGAAATCCCTCGTGGCGCGCTATCAAAAAGAACTGAAAGACCAATCACGCTCCGCCGCTGGAACCTTGGCGCCTACCATGCCGCCGGTTCCGCCCGCCGGCTCTGTTGCGCCGCCTACATCTTCCGCCTCTAAGCCGCTCGAGGGGACGGCGGTTCCCGGGGGAGTCATGAATCTCAACCGAGCGTCATCCAGCGAGATGGTGCTCGTGCTAGGGTTGCCAAAGGACATGGCGGACCGGATCGTCAGCAATCGCCCATACAAGGTCAAGGGCGAACTGGTCGCCAAAAACGTCGTGCCCAAAGAAACCTTCGATATGATCAAGGATCGGATCAGCGTCAGTCCGTAGCAGAATGGTGAAAACGGCTTTCTCACCCATCCTGCCCCAGCGCTCCAAGACGCGCCTTTTACCGAGTTTCGTGGCAGGTGACAAGCTCCAAGCTGACATGTTGGCAAGCTAGGTCACCAGCAATGTAACGTACTTCTGTCAGCATGCGATCCTTTCAGCTTGTCAGCGCATCTACGCGCAACGAGATACGAGAGACGAGCAGCAAGTTCTAAACAGGCCGTTCGCCGATAGGCGGACGGCCTGTTGCATTTTCGACCATCGCCTAGCAGATGATTCACCTGATCCTTCTTGCTAGAATGGGTGTCTCCTGGAGATCAGTCATTAGGCCTATGCGCCGCTTTCTCCTCATCACCGCTATATTGCTCGTCGGACTCGTGATCGGCGGATACGTCTTCTTTAATGGAGAGCGAAAACTGCCGATCCGCTATCGGACCGCGGTTATCGAGCGTGGTTCGGTCGTCTCGATTGTCACGGCCACCG
>DATIGH010000212.1:0-5971 GCA_035454845.1 Nitrospira sp. | reverse complement strand
ACAAAAAATAGTTATACGGGGTTTCGCTGCGCGAAGTCGGCTAAAAGTGATGAGTGATCAGTGATGAGTGATAGGTGATGAGCAAGGACTTCCTTCTTCAGCTCATCACAGGTCACTCTTCACTGTTCACAGGGGATCAGTAAATGCTTTTACTGACTTCGGTTGACAGCGTGCTCTCGTTGCCAGAGTTGTCGAAGGCGGAAATGGCGAAATAATACGTCTGGCCAACCGGAAGGCCGGTGATCGCGTAATTATCGGTGCGGCCGATGACGATTGGCGAGCCAGGATAGCTATAGAGGCCGGGTGCGGTTCCTACGTAGACTTTATATCCTGCCAGGTCCGTCTCGCTGTTCAACGTCCAACTGAGCGTGGCGTTTCCGGTACCACTTGAAGTCGCCGGAGGCGTTGAAGAGGGCTCGGTGGACGTCGTCGTTGAGGAAGACGGAGACTGGGTGGTGCCTGGCGATGGTGTCGGAGAGGTTGATGTTGAAGAGAGGGAAACCGTAGGTGCCACGAGTTGAGTAAGGCTCGGCATCTCGACAGTCAGGCGCTGAAGGCCGCGTCCAACTGAGGTCGAGCTTCTTGATGTGGATGCCCCCACGCTCGCTCCGGCGACAACCCCTGCCATCGGGACTCTGGCCGAGGAAGTGCCAGCCAGCGATGATGTGGAGCCGCCAGTTGCCATACTGGTTATCGGCGCTGTGGGCATGGTCGAAGCCCCAATGCCGGTGCTCCCGGTCGTCGTGGTTACCCGGCTGTCCGTTCCAGTCTTGCTCGGCTGAATGGAGGAAGTGGCCTGTGACGAGGGTGCCGTGCTCTGGGACGTGTTGGTGTCAGTGGAAGAGCCAGCGGTGGATAACTGGGCCGGCCGTTTGGTGAGCTTACGATGAAGCGAGCGCGGAGGCGGCGTGGCGCCCGATCGAGGGACTTCTGTCGATACGACGGCGTCGGCAGACTTGCCCTCCGGGGCCTGCCGGTGAATCAGGCTGTGACGTCTGGGCGACTGCGCCGGCTCAGCCGCATACAGGTGCCACGTGACAGCCAGCAGGCAAAACGCTGCCGTGACACTGCACAGGAAATAAAGCATCGAACGATGCATGCTGCGATGATGACAGAAGACCACGAATGCGTCTTTCGTCTCGTATGATAGTGCCGTCACGCTGATGACGGCAGGTTCCGAGGCGTAGAGGCATTGTGCAACGGCAGCGCCTGATTCGCCACAAAATGTCACTTTTCTGACAAGAAAGGCAACCGCGCCTAGGCGAGAAGCAGTGCCAGCAGAAAGATGCCGGTCAAAACGCAGAGTGACGCCAGATACTGCATGCCGCTGCGATCCCGGAGCCAGGCGGTTTTCCACTTGGCCGGATACAGTGGTTGATGCTCGATGAACAGGCCGTCTTCATAGAAGCCAAGCGCTTGTTCGATTTGAATCAGGACTTGTTTGGCCAGGCGGTGCCGGTGTTGCTGTTGAAGAATCAAGCCGCACATCAGCCCACACCACATCAGGCTGCCCAACGCCAACAACAGAGCTTCGGGTAGGGAGAGACGGCTCTTTAGGGGACTCAAGAGAAGGGCGAAGATCATGGCAATCAATACGAACGCCCCGAATGCCGTGAGGCGCATCATTTGCTCCCGACGCTGATAGACTTCGCTTTTGTATAGCGGGTAGAGAACCGTGAGAGTCTGTTGCACGCCTTCCGTGATCATGACTACATCACGTATTCCGGTGTCTTGCCACTGTCAGCCTGTCGTCAAATGGCCGATCAACCATTCGGTCATGGCGGCCGTCATTGTTCGAAAATCTTCGCCCCGTGTAAACTGGTGATCCGCCTCCGGCAGAAGATCCAGCCTCTTTGGTCCTTGCAGGGCCGAGAGCAACCGCTGACTTTGATGGAGCGGCACCAACTCGTCGCGGGCGCCTTGGACGATCAATGTGGGCGCGACGATTCGCGATGCCGGCTCATAGGCCACGTGTCGCAGACAATCTTCGTACATCCCGTAGTTTAGCCGAACCCGTCCGGCGCCCCCCATGAGATTGGGAATCGTGTTCGTCGATTGCCACCGTCCCAGTTCGTCGGGGCCGAATTCTAAGCGAAGTTCTTCGGCAAAATCTACCACCGGGCATTTCAGGGCCAGACAGGCGATATCCTGCCGCTGAGCAGTCGTGAGGATCGCCACCAGTCCACCGAAACTCGATCCCGCAAGCCCAATTCGGGCGTACCCTCGCGACCGGACGAGGGCGACCGCCGCATCGGCCTGTTCGACGGCAAGGGAAACCGTGATGTCTTCAAACAGGCCTTCGCTTTCGCCCTGTCCGAAAAAATCGAAGCGAAACGTGGCGATTCCGGCCTCGTTCAGCATTCTGGTCAAGGCTTTATTGGTCGTGCTGTTCTTGCTTGAAAGGAAGCCGTGGCAGAGCACGACGACGCCCTGGGCAGGTGGGGAAGGGCCACTGAAGACCGCTGAAATCCGGCGCCCTTTGGCGTCCTGGAACGCGAGCAGTTCATCCATGCGGCCGCATTGTAGGGCAGAGTGTATCGGAGAAGCGAGAGGCGGGCGGACTAGGTTCGGCTTGAACGCACGCGATAATCGACGGTGTCCTGGAGCCACTTCCAGAAACGAGCCTGGTCAGGCAGATCTTGATGGGGGTCCATTTTGTCACGCCAATTTTTCATGACTTCCCCGTCAACGGTCCACAGCCGCACTCGCTCACGGGGAACGTGCCTGCGCCAATGATCGCCGACTTTGGGGCTGATATAAGCGAGGCGCAGCGTCACGTTGCGTGACAGATACTCGAGGGGTTTGAGATCGATTGTTTCGTACAACTTTTGAGATCCGGCGGTCGTCCCGCTCGTCGTGGCATCGGGCACCCCGTCGGTGATGAGCATGACATTGATGGGCGCGAGGACCAGATTGCGCTCTTTGGTAATTCGGGCCACCTCCGCGAAGAACGGATTGAAATCGGTGACCCGGTCGCCGGGCGGAAACCACTTGCGGAGCTCGGCCTCGATTTGCGGGATGTCCTTATTCTCGAAATCATGGATCGGATGAAACGTCTTGGGTTCCCGGAGATCCTTTCCGCCGACGCTGGCAATGAACATCGCTTGCGGTTTGTCGAGGCCTCCGAGAGCATGCAGATGACCATAAATGTAATGGGCGAGGAATGACAGCGCGTTGTCGTAATAGCCGGAGTGCTTGAACGAGCCGCTCGCATCTACTCCGATGAAGAGCGTCGTGTGAGGCCTGGGCGGCTGCGCCGACTCCTGCGTACAGCCGGCGAAGGGAACTGAGAGGACGCCGGCGAGCGCGGCGGCGGCAAAAGCAGGCGCCAGACCACTCATGACGCCACCTTTTTTGGCTGCCACCTGACGGTGGGCAGAAGCTCTCGCGTTTCTACGACGTCCTTCAGGCTCTTGAACGGAATCCCGAACACCGGTTTGCCGACGACCAAAATCATGGCGAAGTTCAACAACGCTGCGGCCACGTGAAGCACAGGCAGCATGAGAAACTCCATCAGTTCGCCGGCTTTTTCGTGCAGCCAGCCCACCTCGTGCTTGAAATCTTCCAACGGCGCCTTCCACCAGGCCGGTGGCTCAGCGGCTACGAGCGTCATGTTCGTGGAGGCGGCCGGCTGATGCATCGGCTGACGGGAGATGAACGAAAGAAGGGGAGGTGTGCCGTACTGCCCGAAGAGGAACCAGGTCATCCCGCGAACCCCCATCCATCCGAACGTGGCAAGCGAGAGCGTGAAGCCCAGTCCCGGCCTGAACTGCTCGCCGGTCTGCTGGGCAATCCAGGGAGAAAGGGCATCGACCAATTCCCGATAGAGAAACATGACCTCGAATGTCATCACGAACACTTCGACCAGAAGCATTTGGACAAGATATTTGTACTCGCGGTTTTTGACCGAATCCGCGAGTACCTGGATGCAGGCGAAACTGCCCATGATGAGCAGCAGGAGAAACACGTACAACACCGTGCCGGTCATGGCCGACGCATCCGATCCGGTGATGCCCGCCAGGACCTCCGTGACCGTCGGCATGAGCGTATAGGTGAAGATCGTGGCTTCCAGCACGCACCAGAAAATCAGCAGGAGAAACGCGATCCAGGGCACACCGGGTTGAAAGTAGCTTTGTGTCATCTGTCCCGTCATCTTGAACGGGAGGACCACCAATTGCTTCATCGCTTCCGCGGCTAGATTCAACGCCAGTCGGCCCAGGGTAAACAGCCAGCCGGCGACGACGATGACCAATCGACCGAGGCCGATCCAATACATCCAGATGGCAAACGCCGTATCCCACCAGGCCAGTAGCAGCATTCGCAACAGCTCAATCCGGCCGGATCGAAACGGTAACGTGTAGAGCGTCAGATGCGTACACCATACGGCGCCGATCCAGAGCAGGACCGGAAACAGCAATAAGAGATAATAAACTCCAGACAGCCACCCGGTGGAGGAGGTCAGGATAAAATCCATCAGCGTGGACTGCATGTCCGGAATCCATGACAGCGGAAGTGTCAGGAAATGGAATAAGCTCTTCCAGGGGTCCGGGATGATCTGGGTCAATTCGTCGTTCATGTCGCCCTCACTTAGTCAAGGATCTGGCTTTCCTCGTGACAATGAGCAAGAACCAGGCTCGAAAGATGAGACAGTGATCGACGGAAAAACGGCAACTTAGATGCAAGGCGCTTGGTCAGAATTGTTCACGGAGTGCAGGCCGGAAGCTACGGGAGCCGCGAACTAGGAGGGCCGTAATCCCACCGCCCAGGCGAGCTTGGCCGTAAACAACGTGAGGCTCGCCAGAAGAAGGCCAGCGGCGACCCATACGGTGGTTTGTACATAAAGTGAACCGAGCGGCATACTCCATGTCAAGGCGGCCAGAACCGACAGGGCCATCGTCCCGAGGCTTAATCCGGCCAGCTGGACCGTTCGCCAGCGGTTCATGATGCCTTCGAGTTCGGCGCGATAGAGCTCTCGTTTTGCAGTATTGTGTACACGCATGACTGTCAACACATACGGCACATAGGCGGAAAGGGTGCCGCAAATGCCCTGGGTCACGAACCCGATAAAAGCCAAGTGCGTATAGGCCACCAGGTGGAGAGAGCCGATCGGCATCATGGGAGGATCTCGTAGATAATTGGCGCTCATCGCGAGACCGGTGGCCGCGACCAGCACGAGAAAGAACGCTCCGATCAACAGATGATCGGTTGCGGCTGTCCCTGGCGATCCTGCTTTCAACCATGTCGAGAGGAGATTCATAGTGCACAAGGCAAGGCTTACGAGCAGCAGGCAGCCCAATACGATCTGCAGCCACACGGCGGATAGGAGAAATGCCCCCAGCAAGGCGACAAAGCCTGCAGGAATGAACCAGAAGGCGACCTGTGTTATGGGCCCGAACTTTAGGGGCCTCCTGAGAAGCGCCGGCAGGAGCTGATGCAAAGCCACGATGAAGGCCACGATCACGAATCCCAAGACGATGAGATGAATGTGGGCCAGACGCGCATGAGCGTAAAAGCCATCGGTCAAATGAAGCGCCATTGCGATGCCGGCGACCAGACCGCCCACTAGGCCGACCAGTGTCGCACGATACATCCATGCTGCGCCGATCGGCTGTCGAAGCGCTTCCCCGAAATGGATCCACGCCGTTTTCGTGAGCGAGAGCACGATGCCAGTGAGCAGCAGCCCTGTAAGGCCGGCGATCGTCATATTCCCCAGCCAAAAACTTATGAGGAGTCCGGCCGTCGCCGCATTGAATGTCAAAAAGAGAGCGAAACGGGATTGCGCGTAGGCATCCTTGCGGTCGGAGACGCGGGCGAGTGACAGGAGGAGGCCGCCTATCGCTAACTGGAGGATCCCTCCGACGAGCGCCCCGTGGACATGCACCGGTTTGAGCCAGCGGGGCAGGGGCGTGCCATTCACCAATCCGATTACGAGGGCAATGCCCAGCAAGTATGACATCCCCAACCACGTGAA
>DATIGH010000211.1:0-4418 GCA_035454845.1 Nitrospira sp. | reverse complement strand
CCAGCGCATGCTCGATCGCTTTCCCCTGTGGATCGAGAATGCCTTGCTTCAACGTGACATGAATCTTCGCCTTCACAGTTTACTCCCCTGCTCTCCGGACTCTTTAGTCAACCCGTCGACATACCGACGGATCTTGAAAATGATGAACACGGTCGCAATGCCCCCGACCGCAAGGGCCGCAAACGCCCAGCGCCAGGGTGAATCGTCCAAGCGGTAAGCCATCAGGGCAACCACACCCGCCCACACAATCACCGCCGCCACCAAGCCATAATTCAAAAACGCCTTCAGCATCCCTTTTCCTCTTCTTCACTCCAAAGATCGGGTGAAGACGCTGAGCCTTCTCTTACCTCTTCTCCTGAACGCGGGTGGTATCGATCAATGCTCGCCCGCAGCGGGGTCCCTACACCGGGCGGGGTGCGAGGACGAGCATTGATCGATGACAGGACCCGCTCTTTACGATCTTACTGCAGCCGAGCGCGAGTGTTTGAACGGACAAGGCTCAGGCCTCCGCTATCCGCACACCCTCTTCAATACCTCTTGATATGCCTCTTCAATCCCTCCCAAATCCTTCCTAAACCGATCCTTATCCATCGATTCCTTGGTTGCCTCGTCCCAAAACCGGCAGGTATCGGGAGAAATCTCATCGGCCAAAATCATCTGGCCGTTGTGTATGCCGAATTCCAGCTTGAAATCGACCAGGATCATCCGACGCTCGGCAAAAAACGGCTGCAAGACGCTGTTGACTTTCAATGCGAGTCGCCTGATTTCCGCCAACTGCTCGGGCGTGGCCAGCTTCAAAAGACGAACATGGTCATCACCGATCAGCGGATCTCCCAACGCGTCGTTCTTGTAGTACCACTCGACGATGGGCGGCTGAATCGCCTCGCCTTCCTTGAGACCCAGCCGCTTCGCCAAACTTCCAGCCACGACGTTGCGCACCACGACTTCCACCGGCACGATCGTCACTTTTTTCGTGAGCATTTCCCGCTCACTCTTTCGCTGAACAAAATGTGTAGGCACTCCGTTCTGCTCCAGGAGCCGAAATAATCGCTCAGAGACCTTATTGTTGATGACTCCCTTCTCCACGATCGTGCCGCGCTTTTGCGCGTTGAACGCCGTTGCATCATCCTTAAAGTATTGGAGGACTTCGTCAGGGTGTCCGGTAGTAAAGATCTTCTTGGCCTTGCCTTCGTAGATGAGGGTGCCTGTAGTCATGGGGGACTCTCCAAGGTCTAAAGGCCATGAACGGATTTATTGCGCCAGAATCTCAATGAGCTCATCCAATCCTTTCGCTGTACCCAGCCAGGTCGGATGGCCAAATCGTCTTACGTATTGGAACTCTTTCACTCTCTCCTGCGCCAAAATTAGGCTATGAAACTCTTCAAGTTTGGATGTTTCAAAATAGGTGATGAAATCGATGTCATCCAGGCCCGTCGAATGGTACAGCTTGCGCTTCACCGTTTTATGATAAGGCAAAGACGCCTGGGTGTGCTCCTTCATCATCGCCGCCCGGCTCTCTTGGTCCAGCGCCCACCAGTCGGCGTTCTTTCTTATCGGAATCACCACGGCGTAGGGCTTGGGCCCGGGGTCGCTTGCCGTTTTGAGATCGCTTTTCATGTCATCGGGGAATCCCGGCACGTAATTGGCCTTTTTCGTCAACCCATGCATGATTCCCGCTACCGTCAGATGCTTCCCGAACGCGCTGGCCTGAAGATCGAGGAGAAATTTCTGAATGTCACGTAGCTCGGTGGCATGGGCCCGGAACAAGATGTCCGCATGGTCGGAAAGGCCCCGCAGCAGGTACAGATCAATGGCGATCTTCTCTCGATGTTGCTCGACGACTGCCTTCAGCACGCTGAGAAGCGCAATGCGCGTCGCGCTGTCTCTCTTCGTCCAGTCCTCGTTCAAGCTGTACGCGGCGAACGTCCCGTACACACCGGAGTCAGCCAATAGCTTCTCGCGGTCGGCTGCCGCGAAGCCTGCACCCGCCCAGAGCGAGACTACCATGACGATGATGCCGAGACATCCCGCGCGTTGTGCTGTCATGATCTTCCTTTCCGTGAAAGTGAATGGGGGGCGCCTCTGAACACCCGCTTAAAAATGTGGTCTACGTGCCGCAAATAGTACTTGGGATTAAAACAGGCGGAGATTTCGCTCTTCTTCAGATGCTGCGCGATGAACGGATCCTTGCTAACGAGTTCCTGAAGTCCGCCCGAGCCATTCCAGGACGCCATCGCGTTCCGTTGCACCGCCTCGTAGGCCTCTTTTCGCTGCGCCCCTTTCTCGATGAGCGCCAACAACAGGCGCTGGGAGTAGACCAGGCCGCCCGTGAGCTCAAGATTCCGCTTCATGTTGGCGGGATAGACGACCAGATGTTTAATCAAGTCCGTCACCTTGGCCAGCATATAGTCGATCAAGATGGTGCTATCCGGCATGATGACACGTTCGACCGAGGAGTGGCTGATGTCCCGCTCATGCCACAGTGCCACATTTTCCATCGCCGCGAGACTGTTGGCACGGACGAGTCGCGCCAGTCCGCAGAGGTTTTCCGACACGATCGGGTTCCGCTTATGCGGCATCGCCGACGACCCTTTTTGGCCGGCGGAAAAATACTCTTCGGCCTCCAGCACCTCCGTCCGTTGCAGATGACGCACTTCGGTGGCGATCTTCTCAATCGTCGCCGCGAGCAGCGCCAAGGCCGTCGCATAGGCGGCATGACGGTCGCGCTGTACGACCTGATTAGATACCGGATCCACCGTCAGGCCGAGCTTCTCACAGACATACGCTTCGATGTCCGGCCCTTGGTGAGCGAACGTCCCCATGGCGCCGGAAAGCTTTCCGACCGCGATCTCATTGCGCACCTGACGCAGGCGCGCGAGGTGGCGGCTGACCTCCTCGTGCCAAATGGCCAGCTTGAATCCGAACGAGATGGGCTCCCCATGGATACCGTGGGACCGGCCGACCATCACTTGAGCCTTGTATCGGAATGCCTGCCGTTTGAGCACGGACAGAAATTCCTCGAGATCGACGAGAATCAGGTCCAGCGCCTCCGTCATCTGGATGGCCAACGACGTATCGACGACGTCCGAAGAGGTCAATCCCATGTGCAAGTACCGATGCTCAGGTCCCACCGTATCCATCAGCGATTCAAGAAAGGCGATGACGTCGTGCTTGGTGACGTTTTCGATCTCCGCAATGCGATCCACGTCGATCTTCGCCTTTTTGCGGATCTTCGCGGCGGTCCCGCGCGGCGCCTGTCCCGCGCGTTCGAAAGCCGCGACGGCCTGCAGCTCGACCTCGAGCCAGATCTCATACTTATGCTTGAGATCCCAGATCGCCTTCATGCGTGGACGGGAATAACGGTCAATCATCGCATTCTCCGATGAAGGCAAGAGGCGCGAGGCGAGTGGCTAGAGGGACGCGAGCTTGTTTCATGCCTCTCGCCCCTTGCCCCTCGCCTCTAGCCTTTTCGTTTCGAGACGCGGTTCCATAGCCAGCACCTTGTCCAGAATGCCGTTGACGAACCTGGCGGCTTCCTCGTCACCAAAATCTTTGGCAAGTTCGATGGCCTCATTTACCGTGACCTTGGCGGGCACGTCTTCCAGCCAGAGCAGCTCGTAGGTGCCGAGACGGAGAATGTTGCGATCCACGATCTGCATCCGGCTCACTTTCCAGTTGGTAGCGTATTTGCCGATCAGGGTATCAAGGTCCTTCTTGTGTTCGAGCACTCCGTTGACCAGCCGCACCGCGAACGCTTTCACGTCCTCAGTCGCCTTGTATTGATGCCAGAATTCGTCCAGCCAAACGTCAGGTTTACCGTGAATGTCGTATTGAAACAGGATTTGTAATGCTCGCTCGCGCGACTGATGGCGACTACCCACGCCAGCACCGCTGACACGTTGCAGGATGACAAGCTGACACCACCGTGAACGAACAAGGACGCATTATGTTTTTCTTCTAGCCCGATGCTCCCCGCCCTTCGATGTCAGCTTGCTGCTTGCCACCTTGTCACCTTCCCCCTTGATCATCCGCATCACCGTCGCCATCTCAATCGCCGATTTGGCAGCCTCACCCCCGCGATTCAATTTGCTCGGCTCCGCCCGCTCGATCGCCTGTGCCACGGTATCGGTCGTGAGCACACCGAAGATAATGGGGACATCTGCGTCCAAAGCCGCCTGGCCGATGCCCCGGCTCGCCTCAGCGCTGATGTAGTCAAAATGAGGTGTGTCGCCGCGAATGACCGCCCCCAGACAGATCACGGCGTTGAAGCGTTTGGTCGCAGCCAATGTCCTTGCCACCAACGGAATCTCAAAAGCGCCGGGGACGCGCACCACCTCGATATCGTCCGGCGTCACACCGTGTTTTGTCAGTCCATCCACGCAACTGGTCAACAGCTTGCTCGTGACGAATTTGTTGAA